>JAPPED010000011.1 GCA_028824295.1 Rhodospirillales bacterium
CGGGGGAGGGACTTGAACCCCCGACACGCGGATTATGATTCCGCTGCTCTAACCAACTGAGCTACCCCGCCCCCGGTGGCCGGCCGGCGACCCCGGCCCCTTTAGGCTACACCAACAGGGCCGGCCCATGCGTCTACGACCGACACCCGGCCTCTGTCAAGATGCCGGCATGGAACGCGTCGTCGACTACCGGTTGCCGTGTCGTCGTCTGCCCGGAACTGACCGGGGCATTTCCAAACTTCCTTGAACCGCTCGGAAGACCTAAATATGGTAGTCGTGAGTGAGGGGAGCCACTACGGTCGCCGGGCTCGGCTGCCGAAGCGTTGCAGGAGTGCCAGGGCGTGAGTAAGGGTCGATGGGTCGGCCGGCTGGCGAGCGCGGCCGGATTGCTGATCGTATGTTCAGTGGTCCCCGCGGCAGCAGACGACGGACGCTCCAGTGGGCTTGGCACACTTCACTTCGGGTCGTCCGACGTGGTGCCGTGCGCATTACGCACGCACCGGATCGGCGGCGGTGAGGAATCCACGACGTTCGTGCATCCCTCGCCTACCTGCGAGGAAGGCTCGGCGTCGGATATTGGATGGCGGGCGAGGAAACCGTTCGAGACCACCGCGGCATGGTCGGCGGGGTATTCAGAACTCGATATCGCCGTCGGTGTGGTCTATCGCGCACTCCCTCCATCAATCACCACTCGAGAACGGACGGGCAGGGAAACGGTGTCCTTGGTGGGCGCGCTCCAGTATGGCCGATTCGTTCTGGGTGCCGGCGTGTTCGACGCCGACGATCCTGCGATCGACAACGTGCGGCGCGGCTACAACCTCGGTGCCAACTACCGGTTCGGCGCATTTCGGGTCGGCACCTCTCTCATCACTACCTGGACAGACGGCTCTTGGACAGGGCGTACGGTGAATCCCGCGAATCAACGTTCGCTTGACTCGCTTTCCGTCGATCTGGAATACGCATTCAAGCCCGGGCTCCGGGGTTACTTCAACTACGTCGAGGTAAGCCACCCGGAGCAACTGGCAAGCTGGCAGGCGCAATCTGGCCAGCGGGAGAGCACCTGGAGCATCGGTGTGAGCGTCGGCTTCTGATCTGTGCTGCCAGTCGTCGGTTCCGACCTGCATGAAACCAGTTGATCTGACGCGTTCCGAGCCCTTGCTCGATGGGGGCGATCCGTGGGCTGATGTCCGCGACGGCGTGCGGAAGCTCTGCGCCCGCTTCCCCGGCCCGTACTGGCGCGCACTGGACCGTGACCGGACCTATCCCGAGGCATTTGTCGCGGCCTTGACCAAAGCGGGCTACCTGGCCTGCCTGATCCCGGAACAGTACGGCGGTGCCGGCCTCCCGGTGTCCGCCGCCGTCGCCGTGCTCGAAGAGATTCACCGGAGCGGCGGCAACGGAGCTGCCTGTCACGCCCAGATGTACATGATGGGCGCCTTACTGAGGCATGGCTCCGAAGCGCAGAAGCAGCGCTACCTCCCGGATGTGGCTTCGGGGAAACTCCGACTGCAGGCGTTCGGCGTGACGGAACCCAACGCGGGAAGCGATACCCTCGGACTACAGACCCGGGCTGACCGAGACGGCGCTTCCTACGTCATCAACGGCCAGAAGATCTGGACCAGCCGGGCTGAGCATTCCGACCTGATGCTCCTGCTTGCCCGAACCGAGTCGGCGGAAACCGTCTCCAAACGCACGGACGGCCTGTCACTGTTCCTAGTGGATATGGCCGAGGCATTGCGGTCGGGGCTCAGCATCCGCCCGATCCGGACGATGTTGAACCATGCGACCACGGAGGTCTTCTTCAAGGATCTCCGCGTGCCGGACACGGCCCGAATCGGCGAGGAAGGCAAGGGGTTCCGCTATATCCTGGACGGTATGAACGCGGAGCGGATCCTGGTCGCAGCCGAGTGCATCGGCGACGCCCGCTTCTTTGTCGACCGTGCCGTTGCCTACGCCGGTGAACGGGTGGTCTTCGATCGCCCAATTGGCCAGAATCAGGGCGTGCAGTTCCCGATTGCACGGGCATACGCGGAGACGGAGGCAGCCAACCTGATGGTGCAGAAAGCCGCGCTTCGGTTCGACTCGGGCCTGCCATGTGGGCCGGAATCCAACATGGCCAAGCTGCTCGCAGCAGACGCTTCCTGGCACGCGGCGGAGAGCTGTCTGCAGACGCACGGCGGCTTCGGCTTCGCGGAAGAGTACGATATCGAGCGAAAGTTCCGCGAGACCCGGCTATACCAAGTGGCCCCGGTTTCCACCAATCTCATTCTCGGCTACATCGGGCAGCACGTCCTGGGCCTGCCCCGCTCGTACTAGTCCAAACACCTCGCCAATGCAGGATCTCGAAGGCATTCTTGTGCTGTCGCTCGAACAGGCGGTGGCAGCGCCGCTGTGCACGGCGCGGCTGGCCGACGCCGGCGCAAGGGTGATCAAGGTTGAACGGGACGGCGGCGATTTCGCACGCCACTACGACCGGGTGGTCCTCGACCAGAGCGCGTACTTCGTCTGGCTGAACCGCGGCAAGGAGTCGCTGGTAGCCGATATCAAGAACCCTGACGATCAGGCGCTGCTCCACGCGATCGCGGCGAAGGCGGACGTGTTCGTCCAGAACCTGGCCCCCGGCGGCGCCGCCCGGGCAGGCCTTGGCGCCGACACTCTCCGTGCCGCGAATCCACAGCTCATTACCGTCGACATTTCGGGCTACGGCGACAGCAGCTACGAAGACATGAAGGCGTACGATCTGCTCGTTCAGGCGGAAAGCGGCGTGTGCGAGCTGACCGGCACGCCGGACGGCCCGGCCCGGGTCGGGGTCCCTATCTGCGACCTCGGTGCCGGCGTGAACGCGCATGCGGCGATCCTGCAGGCCCTGTTCCGGCGAACCCGAACCGGCGAGGGTTGCAGCATCCGCACGTCGCTCTTCAGCGGGATAGCCGACTGGATGTCGGTTCCGTACCTGAGCCGCCGGTACGGCGCCGTGGACCTCCAGCGGCTGGGGCTGACCCATCCCTCAATCGCGCCCTATGGTGCCTTTCCCGCGCGATGCGGACGCTTCGTGCTGATCTCCATCCAGAATGAGCGCGAGTGGCGAATCCTGTGCCGCGACGTCCTTGGGGACGAGGCGATCGCGGACGACCCGCGCTTCGTGACGGTCGGTAACCGCTTCAAGAACCGTCGGGATCTCGACGAGATCATCTGCGCCGCTTTCGCGACCCACGACCGTCCAGCGCTGCTCGAGCGCCTGCGCGAGGCAAGAATCGCATGCGGAGCACTCAATGACGTGGCGGATCTGGCCGAGCATCCCGCGCTGCGACTGGTCCGCTATGACACGCCGGGCGGAAGCGTTGAAACGATAGCGCCGCCCAACGACGTGGCTGGCGTGGCGCCCTCCTACCGGGCGGTGCCCGGTCTCGGACAGCATTCGAGCGCCATTCGTGCGGAGTTTTCAGCATGACCAAGGATTGGACGCCGCAGCCCAGGGTCCAGGAAGACGTCATCTCCCGTTGGCCGGCCCAAGCCCTGGCTGCCACGCTGGGAGCGCCAACTCCCGAAACAGGAGACGCCCTGCCCCCTGGCTGGCACTGGAGCTACTTCCTGGAAGCCGTCGCACCCGACCAGATCGGCATCGACGGCCATCCTCGGCGTGGAGACTTTCTGCCGCCGATCGAACACCTGCCGCGCCGCATGTACGCGGGCGGCAAGCTGCAATGGTTCGCGCCGTTGCGGATTGGCGCGACAGCCATACGGACTTCCGAGGTCACGCGCGTGGAAGAAAAGACCGGGCGGACCGGGCCGCTCGTCTTCGTAACGGTGCGTCACACGATCGCCTCCGGGGAGGACACCTGCCTCGAGGAAACCCAGAACTTGGTCTACCGGGACGCGCCGGCTCCGGGCGCAGACACGCCGAAAGCCGCCGCCGTTCCGGCCGAGCCGCAGTGGTCCCGTCTGGTCCGGCCGGACCCGGTCATGCTGTTCCGCTACTCAGCCGTGACCTTCAACGGACACCGGATCCACTATGACGCCCCCTACGTGCGGGAAGTCGAGGGATACCCCGATCTGATTGTCCACGGACCGCTCATGGCCACCTTGCTCCTGGAGACGCTACGCCACGAAGCCGGCATGGCGTGTCCGGAGACCTTCACGTTTCGGGCCCTTCGGCCCATGTTCGCCAATACCCCTATCCGCGCGGAAGGCCGCGCCACCGAAACCGGCGCGGAACTCTGGATCCGCGGTCCGGACGGCGGACTCGCGATGCACGGGGAAACGATGCCGCCGACTGCATAGCCCTGCCCCGCCGGTTCGCGGACCGCATCAGGCTACTGCCGCTGCATCCACGGTGTTGCCGGCGGCTCGGATTGGTCCCGCCAGGGCCGCCGCTGTCGGCAGATGCATCTCGGCAAAGTACCGAGCGGTCTGGATTTTCGTACCGAGGAACGGATCGGCTTCACCAGAGCTGATCCGCTCCGCCGCCCGGATGGCGGCGCGCCCCATGGTCCAGCCGCCCGTCGTGAAGCCAAGCAATTCCAGGAACGGTGTTGCGCCGGCTGCTGCAGCACGGGGATCGTCCCGGAACTGTCCGGCGAGCCACGCTCCGGCCTCGCCCGTCGCGGCGGCGGCAGTCGCGAGGTGCCTGCCGATCGCCGGCAGGTCTTCGCCCGGGCTTTCGGTTAGTTGTGTCGCGACATCCCGCATGTCGGACACCAAATCCCGAAACGGCTCGCCGTCCGCGAGATGCAGCTTCCGGCGCAGCATGTCCAGCGCCTGGATCCCGTTGGTACCCTCGTAAATGGGCAGGATTCGCGCATCACGATAGTGCTGGGCAGCACCGGTCTCCTCGATGTACCCCATGCCTCCGTGCACCTGGAGCGCCGTCGACGCGACATCGACGCCCTGGTCTGTACCCCAGCCCTTCACCACGGGAACCAGGAGCTCGGCGCGAAGCGCGGAGCGCTCCCGCACGCCGGGGTCCGGATGCGCCCGGGCAAGGTCGAGCGCTTCTGCCGTAACGATTGCCAGGGCCCGGGCAGCTTCTGTCTTGGCCTTCATGTCCATGATCATCCGCCGGACGTCGGGATGGCGGATGATCTCGACGGCGTCCGCACGTGGCTCCTCGATGGGCGATCCCTGGACCCGGGTCCGCGCGTATTCCAGCGCTTGCTGGAAGGCGCGCTCGGCGATCGCGACGCCTTGGATGCCGACGTTCAGCCGCGCGTGATTCATCATCGTGAACATTGTCTTGAGGCCGCCGTGCGGCTCTCCGACGAGTTCGGCGTGTGCACCCTGTTCGTCTCCGTACATGAGCACGCACGTTGGTGAGCCCATCTGGCCCAGCTTGTGTTCAAGCGAATTGACTCGCACATCGTTGTGAGCGCCGAGTGAGCCGTCCTCCAGAACATCGCGCTTGGAGACCAGGAATAAAGAAATGCCCCGCACTCCAGCAGGGGCATCCGGCAGTCGGCCCAAGACCAAGTGCACGATGTTGTCGCACATGTCGTGGTCACCGAAGGTGATGAAGATCTTCTGCCCGCGCAGCTTCCAGGCGCCGTTGGCCCGCTCCGCCCGCGTCTGCAGCCTCCCGAGATCCGATCCGGCGTGCGGTTCCGTGAGGTTCATCGTCCCCGACCACTCACCGCTAATGAGCTTGGGCAGGTAGGCCCGCTTCTGCGCGTCGGTGCCGTGGTGCGCGAGAAGTTCCACCGCCCCCTGAGTCAACATCATGCAATTCGCGAGCGACATGTTGGACGACTGCCAGATTTCACTGAGGGCGGTGCTCACGACCCACGGCAACCCCTGCCCGCCCCAGGCGGTCGGGCCACACACTGCGTTCCAACCTCCGTCCACGAACCGTCCGTATGCGTCGGCGAAGCCGTCCGGAACCCTCACCACGCCGTTCTCGATCCGCGCGCCGGAGAGGTCGCCGGACTGGTTCAGCGGCGCCAGCACGTCGCTGGCGAACCTTCCCGCCTCGGTCAGTACCTGTTCAACGAGTTCCGGCGTTGCACCGTTGCTGTCGGGAATCGCCTGAAGATCAGCGATATCGTTCAACGCAAACTGAAGATCGGCGAGCGGAGCCCGGTATTCGGCCATGGAGGCCTCCTTCGGAACAATTCGTCGGTAAGTGGGGTTCGGAGTGCACCCGAGCCGTAGGCGAACGGCAGTGCTCACCGGCAATATATCGTGGCTGGAGCGAGGTTGGCAGCCGTTGTCCGGACGCGGTCCATCGGCAGTTCGGCGGAGGGAAACAGCCGCTCCGACGGTACCGTGAATGCTCGATACGGGCTCAAAGCTGAAGTCTGCGGGAGCTGAACGCCGCACCGCAGGGTCAGTTCCCGGGCCGTTCCCGCAACGGCCACCGTGCGGCTGGACCACGTGGAGAACCGAAGTCCCGCCAACGGCCTCGCCTGAGCACGGTCTCACCTCGGATGATCTTGCCCGTCGCCGATCCGATTGGTTCCCGGCCGGCCGGGAAGCGTTCATACTGCACTTCTGCTGACGAAATCACCTATCGGCCCGATGCGACCGCTTCCTGGCCGGCCGCGCGATCGAACTCTGGGACCAACATCATGCCAAGCATTCGGGCATCACTGGCCACCTACCTAGAGCGGCGCATGGGCCGCATTTTCCTTCTCGGCATCATCAGCGGATTTCCGTGGGTGCTTATCGGAAGCGCCCTCAGCCTGTGGCTGAAGGAAGATGGCCTGAGCCGGACAACGATCGGCTGGGCGGGCCTCATCTTTGGCGTCTACGCGTTCAACTTTCTCTGGGCACCGTTCATTGACCGGATCCGAGTTCCCTGGTTATCGGCCAGGCTGGGACACCGGCGCGCCTGGATCGTCGTCCTCCAGGCAGTCATTCTCCTGTGCCTCGTCGCATGGAGCGCGGTCGATCCGTCGGCAAATCTCGTCGGCGTCATCGCGATCGGCCTCGTCATTGCCATCGCTTCCGCGACGCAAGACATCACCATCGACGCCCTGAGAATCGAGCAGATCGGAACCACGGAAGGCGAAACCATGGCGGCTGGCGCGGCTATGGCCGTCGTCGGGTGGTGGACGGGCTACAAGCTCGGCGGCGTGGTTGCCCTTGAGGCGGCAGCAGGCTTTCAGGCGGCCGGGTTCGAGAACTACTGGCAAGCGACGTTTCTCGTCCTCGGCATCGTCGTCATTCTTTGCAACATCGGTCTGATGTTCGTGAGCGAACCGCCCCCCGAAGCAAGGGCCGCGGCGCAGGATGCCGACGAGAAACTCGTGGCCGGACGCCTGGCACTGCCGGGGCAGTTTGGACGAGCCGGGTCTTGGCTGGCCAGTACCGTGACCGGCCCATTGCTGAGTTTCTTTCGCCGGAACGGGTTCGCGATTGCCGCCGCCGTGCTGGGGTTCGTGTTCCTGTTCAAGATCGGCGAAGCGTTCATGGGCCGCATGTCGCTCGTGTTCTACAAGGAAATCGGCTTCTCCAAGTCCGATATCGCCGTCTACTCCAAGGGGCTGGGATGGATCACAACGGTCCTGTTCACCGTGCTCGGTGGATTGTGCGCGATCCGGATCGGACTCGTGCGAGCGATGTTCGCAGCGGGCATCGCCATGGCGCTGACCAACCTGCTGTTCGCGGCTCTCGCCTGGACCGGAAAGTCGGAACTACTGTTTGCAGCCGCGGTCGTAATGGACGATCTCACGAGTGCGTTCGCGACGGTCACGTTTGTCGCCTTCATCTCAATGCTGGTGGATCGCACGTACACGGCTACGCAGTACGCGCTGCTTGCGTCAATCGGTACCGCGGGCAGGACTCTGTTCGCTGCGTCTTCCGGCACGCTGGTCGACTACCTGGACGGCGACTGGGGCACGTTCTTCGTCATTACCACGCTGATGGTCACTCCTTCGTTGCTGTGCCTCTGGCTGATACGCGGAAAACTCCGGGAAATGCTGACCGGTGCGCAGGTGCGGCTGTTCCGAAAGGACGTGGAGGGCGCAGCGCCGGCCTCCACATGAGGGCCAGGGGCGGCCCTCATGCCGGTCCGCTGCCGGCACTCTGACTGGCGCATCGCAGGCTGCGACTGCCGATCCGGGTCACGCTGTCCGCAATCCACTCCTCCGCGCTGCCGGTATCCGTGCTGTTAGGATCAAGTCCTCTGCCCGCACGTCAGGTGATGGGTTCGCCACGATCCCCCGGAAGGAATGCGCATGAAGGTCACGCCGGGCACCCGCCCTCTTGATCGCCGAACCGTTGTCGCCGGGCTCGCTGCAAGCGCCGCCGCCAGTCTGCTTCCGATCCCTGCCGTCGGGCAAAGCGCGGTGCTCCGAGTGGGTGCGTTGCTCCCGTTGACCGGTGGTCTCGACCGTCACGCGGCGCAGATGCGCCTCGGCCTCGAAACCGCAGCCGACGCCGTGAACGGCGCCGGCGGAGTTCTCGGCAGACCGATTGAAATCGTTTACGCCGACACGGGCACCACCCCGCGTGGACTTGCCAAAACGTGCGCGCGGCTCGTGCGCGAGGAGAAAGTCGCTGCCGCCATTGGCCCATTCATCGCGGCCGGCCGAAAAACAGCTGCCCGGGCCTTCGGCGAGCTGGGCGTTCCGGTAGTTTCGGCAACAAACAACGAGGGGCTGTTTTGCTCCGACAACTTCTTTTCGGTTGGACCGACACCCAATCAGGACATTTTTTCGCTGGTGCGCCATCTCGATGGCGGCACGGGACGGAGCTACTTTCTGATCGGAACCTATTCCAGCTGGCAGTTGTCCAGCTTCCGTCAGGCAATCCTCAAGGTCATCTACGGCTTCAACGGGTCCGTTACCGGTCAGGCACTGACCCCCATTGAAGAGCAGAAGTTTCGACCCATCATTCGCTGGATCGCCGATACCGGAGCCGACACCGTCCTGTTCTGTGTCCCGCGCGTTCCCGGGGTGCATTTCGTCCATCAGGCGCGTGAGTTAGGACTGCTTGATCGCATCAAGTTTGGCTGGGTCGGCTTCAACGAGCTGCACGCCCACCAGCTCCCCGCGACCGAAGTGTCGCAGGTTGCGACGGTCTCTCCGTTCGTTGCAAGCGACTCCGGCGGCGGCGTGCCTGATCTCGTCGCGCGGATGAATCGGCTGGGAGGAACTGACGTCCCCCCGACCTACTACGCCTATACCCACTACCTTGCACTTGCCGCCGTTGCGGCCGCTGCAGAACGGTCTGGCGAGGCACACGCCCCCGCCGTACTGGACGGCCTCAAGGGACTGACCTTCGACAGCGCTACGGGACCAGTGACCATCGACGCCGAGTCGCATCATGCTCATCTGGGCATTGTCGCAGCGCGCGGAAGTGGAAGCGGCCTCGAGATCGTGGAGCGACTGGGGGTGATCGCGCCGGAGCCCGGCTGTTCGGCCTGAAACAATGATCGCATGCAATTGCCCGTGATCTCGTGTGCACCATCGGCGCGGCGCGCTGCCGAACCCATCCGGTAGGGGATTGCCGCACACGCAGTCCGTCGCGCAACAGGCGACTGCTCGGCAGGAGCGCCGGTACGTTTGCTCGAGCCATTGCCGTTGCCGCGTCTTGCTAACATCGCCAACGCAGGCTGTCCCCGTACCACCCAAAGCAATCCCGTGAACGGATCGTGGATCGTGGGGGCGCCATTCCTTATCTCTGCAACAGGCTATTCCGATGACCTTTGAGCAAATTCTCGTGCGCGCCGAACACGGCATTGCCACCGTCACGCTGAACAGACCGGACCGATTGAACGCGTGGACTCCACGCATGAGTCAGGAACTCCGAACCTGCTTTCGAACCCTTGCCGACGATCACGAGATCCGCGTGATCATCTTGACCGGAGCCGGGCGGGGCTTCTGCGCCGGCGCGGACATCGAAGCCCTTCAGGCGATCGATTCGGACTCAGGAAGCTCCAGCGGCAAGCCCGCGCCATTCGATCCCGACGCGCCCAAGGGGTTTCAGGGCGCCCATACCTGGTTTCCCACGGTACCGCAGCCGATCATTGCGGCGATCAACGGTCCGGCAGCGGGGCTGGGTCTGGTGCTCGCGCTTTGGTGCGATCTGCGCTTTGCAGCCGAAGAGGCCGTATTCTCGAGCGCGTTCAGTCGCCGAGGCTTGGTCGCCGAGCACGGAATCAGTTGGCTGCTGCCTCGCCTTGTGGGAATTGCAAGAGCGCAGGACATCCTGCTGTCTGCCCGTCGCATCTCTGGCACGGAAGCGGCCCAGTTGGGCTTGGTCAATGCTGCATTCAAGGCGGACGACCTGCTGCCGTCAGTCAACAGCTACGCCAGCATGCTCGCAACGCAAGTCTCTCCGCGGTCGACGCGGATCATGAAGCGCCAACTCTGGGAGGCCTTGGGAGGCGGCCTCGACGAGGCGTTGGCGATCGCCGACCGAGAAATGGAGAAGAGCTTTTCCAGTGAGGACTTCAAGGAAGGCGTCGCCTGTTTTGCCGAGAAGCGCGAACCACGATTTACCGGTCGGTAAGCCGCAGCCGGATACCGGCAATCAGACGATCGGAGTTTCCGCGAAGATGCCCCGGAAATATCAGGTCGAATCCCTCGCCAGGGAGTGGAGGCATCTTACGGCCGCCCGGTTGTCGGATCCTTGCGCTGCCGGCCGCTGCGATTAAGCATCCGTTCATCCCGCGAGCACCAACACGACAGCCGGCAGGTGCGGGTTCGGCATTCGCGCGTTAGGGGCCAGGCAGAAGCCCGTAACCGAATTTCGCGGTTAGCCGTTGATATCGCAGCCCAAGAAGCGCCGATCAGTCAGCTTGCAGGCCTCCAAAACGGAGAATGACCCGGCCGCAGGATCCACGATCACGTCGCCCGGATTGCTCACCGCCTCTATCAAAGCGGCCTGCAGGCCTACCGGTTTGCGATGGGTGTGCCGGCTCTTCGCCACGGGTTCAACCCAGACGTCAGGGATGTCGTGTCGGGTCCAGACTCCCTTGGCTCGACGAGGCGGTTGCTGCAGCACCACCAGATGTTCGCCCACACGACGTGAGCGGTACCCCATCCCCAGCTTCTGCTTGCTCCACGTAATCATGTCGACGACCTCAAGCCGCGTCTGGGCAATCCAGTCCGCAAAACCCGAACAAAGGTGGAACTTGTCCATCCACAGGAACAGATGGCCGCTGGGCATCAGCACGCGACCGATCTCCCGCACGAATTCGGGGATTTCTCCTGTCATCTGACGCAAAGCGCGACGGGGACTGCCCCGTGTCTCGCCTTCGTTGCCGTACGACAGATGCTCCAGCACGCCGCGGTATTGCGGATCAAAGAAAACCACAGGAACGCTGCCGTCGGACAGCGTGGAGAGCAGATGAAGTCCCTCCATCTTGAGCCGCGCCCCGTACGAGAGATCGCGGGCAAGGTTCATCGCCGGTTGGGAGAGATCCCGGGCCGAGGAATACACGGAGCCGGCGCTGTCGGTCAGTTCCGACGGGTTCGACGGCTTTTCGTGTTGCGGCATTCGCGGGTGCCAGCGCGGCCGATCAGACCAGCAGGTCCATCAAGGCCCAAAGGAATTGCATGTCCGGCAACAAGCCGCCGCATCCCGCACTGACGGAACCGTCATCGGCAACGGGCGGGCATTGGTTCAACCGGATGGTTTGCGACAATGAATGCCGCCCCGGAAGGCGCTGGCCTTCCGGGGCGCGTCATCACAATGAGTCGAATACCGCTCTTAACGGACGATATGGAGTTCGGCCGGGCCGAACACTTCGCTTTCGCGGCGCCCCGGCAGCTCCGGATACTCAGCCCAGTCGCGGTCCTGGAACTCGGCCGGCAGATTCTCCGCCTCGTTCGCGTAGCGCACCTTCACCTTGAAACGCAGCTGGTTCATGGATTTTGGCGCGTCGCTGTTGATGCAGGTCGGGCCATGGCCGCCGAACTCACCGGCGCCTTCGGTCACGCACCATTCAGGTTGAGGGCTGCGTTCGCTGGTCGTTACCAGATGGAGGATGACGCTCTTGCCCGCCTCCGGGCCACCGTGGACATCCAGGACGGCCATGTACGGCTGGTCAACCCAGGCATCCGGCGTGTCCTCGGGGATTCCGCCTTTCAGAAACAGGATGTACGCAGGGTACAGCCCCTGGAAATATAGTCGCGCTTCCTCGCCCTTCACAGTCATGATGTCGGCCTGCGCCGCGGACGCGGCAATCGAGCCGACGAGAAAACCCGTCACAATCAGTATCTTACGCATAGTGCCCCTCCACTTACCCCCGGTTGGCGCCACCCGGCACTGAAGGCGGGACGCGTCCTGCCTGAGGCATCGCAAGAAAGAAGGGGAGCGCGGATTCCCGCGCCCCCCCTGAAGCAGGCCTTCTTAGGCCGTGCGGACGTAGCCGTACCGCTTGTTGGTAGGTACTCCGCCCTCCTCCCGGAACTGCTGCGCCAATTGCGCAATCTTGTCCTCGGAGAAGTTCGGCATGTCAGGCATCTCGGACGCCGACTGCACGCCGACATTGTAGAGGCGTGCGGCGTTCAGCCCGAAGATCGCCTGCTTCGCCAGGCTATTCGGGCCACCCAAGGACGGCATGCCGTACTTCGCCTGCATGTCCTCAGGCACCTCGAGGCGACGCAAGGCCTCAATCTGCCATTGCGGCGAACCGTACCACACCGTGTCCGAACCCCAGATCACGTGGTCAGCGCCAAGGTCGCGGACCAGTGTACCCATCAGGGCAGCCGAGAAGCGCGGGTGCGCCACGGCCGAGTTCGCGAACGATGTTCCGATCTCGCCGTAAACGTTGCTGACACCGTGCTCTTCGGGGATGCGGGTGAGGTCGGTCACCCACTTGATCTCGCCGCCGGACTCTTCGAACTCTTTCCAAGCCTGATCAGGCAGTTCCAGGAACGGCCGCAGACCAGAGTGATAGATCACGAAGTTCATGTCCGGCCAGTCCTTGGCCGCCTGCGGCAGGTCGTCCAGGGTGGCGTACTGCCACACGCCCGGGAATGACACCTCGTAGTCCGGAGGCAGCAAGCCCTTGTGCGTGCAGATAGTGTTGATACCCGCCTTCAACGACTTCTCGTAGAAGGGGTACATGATCTCTTCATCGTCCAGGCGCCACGGGTACTTCGACGGCGACAGCGGGTCACCAATCGTGTAGGACTTCCATGAATCAGGGCGAAGTACTTCAATCGCCTCGTCGACCGCATCCATCCAGCCTGGCTGGCCCGGCGTGATCACGCTGTGGCCGAGCATCCGCTGTGCGCCGGCGAAGTCATTGATCAGGTCACGGGCGGCTGTGATCTGCTCGTTCGACAGCAGCCACCAGGTCGGGTCGTCGAACGGCGCGCCCGAAAGCAGCGCCATCTTCGTGTCGCTCGTGTACCAGAGCTCGCGGATGTAGTTCTCGAACTTGTACCGCGCAAGGCTGAGCCCTTCTTCCTTCAGCTTCGGGTTCCAGTGCTCTGCAGCAAACTCACCCAAGCCGAGAATGGCTTCGTGTGCGAAGTCGTCACGCAGGAAGTGGGTCTGGTCATCCAGGATGAACTGGCCCGCCAGCTGCTTGTCACGCTCGCTCATCATCTCCGGGTCACGGGCTTCCGCCTCGCCGACCTGGAAGACCCCGCCGCCATAAATCTCGTTCATGGCGATGAACGCAGTCGCCATTCCGCAGCTCGTCTGCAGGAAGGCACGCCGGCTCATACCGAGGTACTTTGCGTTCTCATCGGCAAGGTCCAGAATGCGCTGCTCAACGCGCTTCTGGGTTTCAGACTGCTTGGGGGGCAGATACTCCCCGTTGGAGACAATCTGCGTCGGGACCGGAAGGTCGAGATTAAGCTTTTCAGCTCCGTCGACCAGTGCCTGCTCCCGCTCGCTTAGCCACACATGGGCCATAAGTTTCCTCCTCCGTTTCCACATCGTGGAAGCGATGCAGAAACTTCTATTGCACACTGTTAACCATATACCGAAGTCCCAACAAAGCAAGTTTTACGCGCCGGACAGCGAGGGATTCCTTAGGGGATTGAAGTGGCATCGGTACGCGTACGCGATAGATTGCCGGGAGGTGCTCGGCCTGTGGAGACATCGATGATCAGAATCCGTTCCTTCTGCGCTTGCACGGCTTTGGGACTTGCGCTCGGCATTGCATTCCTCGCCGGCCTCTCGCCATCGCCAGTTCACGGTGCAGACCCGTCATTCCAGCTTGCCACGCTGATGACCGGATCCGAGGGAGGCATTCGTGACGCAATGGAAGAGGATTTCGTTCCCGCCAAGAAGCGAGTGGCAGGCTGCCGCTCGTTCAACTCGGACGGTGGCAGTGCAAACCGGTTCATGAATTCCCGGCTGCTGACCGCGCGCCCGCACGCGACGGTCCACCTGGGCCCCGGCAAGCACTTCTGCGTGTCCGGTTTCATCGTCGGACGAGATCTCCGCCTGCAGGTCGTTGGAGAGAAATCCGGCTGGTTTCGCATCAAGCTCGGCAGCATGGAAGGCTGGGTCGCCGCCCAAAGCGTCCGCCGCGAACTCTGATGTCAGTTGCAGCGCCTATGTCGGTCGAGGTGCCGACAACGTGGCCGGACACGCTCTTCGACACGTTGAAGCGGGTCGGCATTGATCAGGTCGGGCACGTCCCGGACGCTGGCCACGCACGCCTTATTGACCGATGTGACCGTGACCCCGCGATCGCCGTGACGGGCCTCACCAGCGAGGAAGAGGGAGTCGGTTTGGCGGCCGGAGCATGGCTCGGCGGGCAGCGCGCTGCCCTGCTGATGCAGTCCAGCGGGCTTGGGAACTGCGTCAACGCCATTTCGTCGCTCGCCGAGGCAGGGCAGTTCCCACTCCTCATGATCATTACGATGCGTGGCGAGTGGGGGGAGTTCAATCCGTGGCAGGTACCGCTGGGCCGGGCCGCCCGCGACGTGCTGCTGGCCATCGACTGCCGTGTTCTAAACGTGCATCGACCGGACGAGGTCGGTGATACGGCGCTGGCCGCCGCGCGACTCGCGTTTGACTCGTCACAACGCGTCGCAATGCTGCTGACCCAACGTCTCATCGGTACCAAGGCGTTTCGATAATGACCAGTGCCCTGACCCGCCAGATGATTGCCGATCGACTGGTTGGCAACGATCCCGACCTGCTGGTCGTGACCGGGCTGGGCGGCACAGCCTGGGACGCCAGCCGCGCGGGAGACCGTGAGCTCACCTACTACCTCTGGGGCGGCATGGGTCTGGCCGCCAGCATGGGGCTGGGCCTTGCGTTGAGCCGCCCGGATCGTCGGGTCCTGGTGCTAACCGGTGACGGCGAGATGCTGATGGGCCTCGGAAGTCTGGCCACGGTTGCCCGTGCCGCACCAACGAATCTGGCGATCGTCGTGGTCGACAACGAGCTGTACGGTGAAACGGGCGGCCAGATGTCACATACCGCCGGCGCCTGTGACCTTGCCGCCGTTGCACGAGCCACAGGCATTGCAGATTCCCGTCTCGTTTCCGACGCGGCTGAACTGGAGGACGTGGCCGGTGCCCTCAGGACCTTGGGAACGGTAAGACAAGGCCCTGTATTCGCGGTAGTTCGGGTGCCGGGGCAGTTGTCCGGCCCGCCCGCCGAGCTCCCGCCACGCGACGGCACGTACTTGAAGCACCGCTTTCGAGAAGCTTTGATGGGGTCGGCTGTACTCCGCTGACAGCGTTGGGTCCAGTTCTCCATACCCGCTCAGACCAGGCAAGATGGCATGAAGGTGGTCCGCAAGGTTTCGGAGTTGAGGTCCGTCGTCCAGCAATGGCGCGCGGCCGGTCTCAACGTCGCGCTGGTTCCGACAATGGGAGCGCTGCACGCCGCGCATGCCGCGCTGGTTGCCGACGCCCGCAACCGCGCTGACCGCGTCGTCGCGACGATCTTCGTCAATCCGCGCCAGTTCGGCGATGACGAGGATCTCGCCGAGTACCCGAGAACCGAAGAAGCCGATCTCCGGCAACTCCGCGCAGGTGGCGTGGACCTCGTCTTTGCGCCACCGGTAGACGAAATGTACCCGGAGCGCTTCGCCACCTCGGTGATCTTGACCGGTCCGGCGGAAGGTCTGTGCGGTGCGGCTCGACCCGGGCACTTTGACGGGGTGGCAACGGTGGTTGCGAAGCTTCTCCTGCAGTGCCTGCCCGATGTCGCCGTGTTCGGTGAGAAGGACTACCAGCAGCTCCTAGTGATCCGAAGGATGGCTCAAGACCTTGATATACCGGCGCAAATTGTTGGCGTTCCGACCGTGCGTGAAGCCGATGGCCTCGCATGCTCCTCACGAAACGGTTACCTGAACCCGAGTGAACGGGCATCGGCGCCGGCGCTCTACCAGTCATTGCGGAGCGCCGCCCAGCAAATCTCCGATGGCAGCGACGTTTTGCCTGCCGTCAGCGAAGCGCGCGCTTCGATTCTCAACGGGGGTTTCCAGGCGGTCGAGTACATCGAGCTTCGCCGCGCCGATACCCTGGATCATCCGACCGGTCGCGACGGGACGCCCGCACGGCTGCTGGCCGCCGCCCAGTTGGGGACCACCCGCCTAATCGACAACGTCGGGCTAACTTTTTGACCGCGCAACCCTTGCCATGGCTGCCCGTCGGACTACCCTACCGCAGCCTGCAGCGCCCGTAGCTCAACTGGATAGAGCACCTGACTACGGATCAGGAGGCTGAGGGTTCGAATCCTTCCGGGCGCGCCAACAGCAACGTCTCATGGCGCTGCCGCTGGAGCCGGTGGACCCGTCTCTCAGCACAGTGTCACCGGATCCACCGGAACACCGCATCGGAGTTGATCGAATGGGAACCCTTCTTGATGGACGAGGAGGTCTGAGCGCGCGCTTCGGCCTGATCATGCTTGTCGGGTCGCTGCTGATTGCCGCCCCGGCCAACGCCGATGACATGGATGATCGCTTGGCGGCGTTCAAGCTATTTACGAATTGCGAACCCATCGACTTTCGCGTGGGAGGATTGCACCCGGTGGCTGAGAGCATCAACCTCACCCGGGAAGCGATCATCGCCGCCGTCGAGGGTCGCCTCAATGGTGCGGGCATGTACGGGCCGGATTCCGATACCTACCTATTTATCAACGTGAATCTCACGACTGAAGCCTTTGACATCATCCTGGCGTTGAAGAAGCAATTGTATGATCGTTACTCCGGCGAAAGCCAGCCGGCCACCACGTGGCCAACCGGTGCCGTTGGCACCCACGAAAACAGTCCGGATGCGATCCTGGCCGCGATCGACGGTCTGATGGATAAGTTTCTCGGCGAATTTCAGCGCGTAAACGAATCGGCGTGCAACCAGCGCTAGCCCTGCCCAGAACCGAGGCCCGCCGTCCGGCCCGCTCGCAAGTTGCGCGCGCGGCCTGCGCCCGATGATGGACTCCCCGGGTGACGGGCGGCGGTGGCGAAGGGCCTAAATCCCGTCCGTCCACGGGTACGCCCTGTCATCCGAGCCCCCTTCGCCGCGTACTCGTTGACCGACTGAATCCGGGCCCGGTTGTGCGGTCGTGGCCGGCCTGTCACCCCTTCGGTCTTGACGCGTCAGGCCTAACCCATGGTCCTTGGCAGCCACAACACGATCCCGGGGAACGCCAGCAAGACCGCTACCGTGAGCAGGTCGGCGACGAAGAACGGCCCGATACCTCGAAAGACGTCCTGAAGCGGAATGGCAAGCGAACGTCCCTCTGAATCGCGGAGCTCGCGCGATACCCCTGCGACGACGAAGCAATTGAGACCGATCGGCGGCGTGATCAGGCAGATCTCCGCCATCTTGACGACGATGATGCCGAACCAGATCGGGTCATAGCCCAATGCGACGACGGCTGGGAAGACGACCGGAAGAGTCAGCACCAGCATCCCGATCGCATCCATGAACATGCCGAGCACGGCATACGCGAGCAGAATGCAAATCATGATGACGATCGGGGGCATATCGAGCGTGACGACCCAGTCCGCAAACACGCTCGGCAGACCAGCGAAGCCGAGGAACCGTACAAACAGGAACACACCCCAGATCAGCGTGAAGATCATGACGGTGAGCTTTGCGGTCTCCATCAGGGCCATGCGGAGTCTTCCGCCCATCTCGCGTAGCGCGCGTTCCCGGTAGGCCCTGATCACGTAGAAGCAGAACACCACCATGGCGCCGAGCGCACCCGCTTCCGTGGGCGTCGCGGCCCCGGTGTACAGCGCGCCGAAGATCACGCCAATGACAAGGAAAATGGGCAGCGTGCCGGGCACGCTCTGAAAGCGCTGGCGCCAGGTGAAGCCGGTGATCGGCCGGCCCAGCCCGGGGCGGATCCTGCACATTCCGATGATCAGCCCGGCGTAGATCAGGGCCGACACGATCCCCGGCAGGAACCCAGCCAGCAGCAGGCGACCGACCGACTCCTCGACGATGATGGCGTATACGACAAGAATTGCCGATGGCGGAATCAGTGATGCGAGCGTACCGCCCGCCGCGATCACCCCTGCCGTCAGCCGCCGATCGTATGCGTTGCGCATCATGTCGGGGATGGCGACCCTGGAGAACACCGCTGCCGTCGCGGTCGATGCGCCAGACACCGCCGCAAAGCCTGCCGCCGCGAACACTGTGGCCACGGCCAGCCCACCCGGAACCCAGCCGAACCAGCGGCGCGCCGCTTCGAATAGCCGTGACGTGAGTCCCGCGTGAAATGCGAGAAATCCGATCAGGATAAAAAGCGGCAACACCGACAGCGGATAGGTGACTGCCTTCGAATGCGGGATCGTGCCGGCAATGGCCCCGGCCACATCCCAGTTCCTGAGCGCGAGCAAGCCGAGGAAGCCGGTGAGCGCCGCCGCCACGAACACGCGAACGCCAATGACCACGAAGACGATGAGCAGGCAAACCCCGACAATGCCGATCGTGGCGTTGTCCAAGCCGAACATCAGGGTCGATTCCTGCCGTGGCCGGCATCGGGGAGGTCGTCCGGGACCGTGTCCCGCGTCTGGCTGATGTTCTCGGCCGCCGTCTCCTCCACCTCCTTCAGGAGTGGCACGGCAACCGGCTCTCGGTCGGGATGGACGACCAGGCGAACGTAGCCCGCTAGCTGCAGCAGCAAGCGCCCAAGCAATAGGGTGAGTGCAACCGGAACAACCAGCTTGGCCGGCCAGGTCACGATCTCGATGTCGATCGTCGAGTCACCGAAATTGAGGGCGCGCTCGAAATGGCGGTACGAGTAGGGAATTAGCACCGCGACAACGAATATCGCGAGCGCCGTCCCGACGGTTTCAGCAACCCATAGCGTCCGACCCTGCAGACGGCCGACCAGGAGCTCCATTCGAACATGGCCGCCCAAACGCTGTACGTAGGAAATTGCGAGTACCGCGAACCCCACCATGGAAACCTCGACGATGTCGATGTAACCGAAGATGGGTGCCCGGAACACGGTACGCAGTACGATTTGGGCGACACCCAACAGCATCAACGCGAAGATCAGCAGGCCGGCTACCAGGTTGAGCCGGCTCTCGAGCCAACCGATCCACTGGTCGGCCACCGCCAGACCTCGACCAAAGCAGTCCTTCATGGAAAGACCCGGTCTGACATCACGCGCACGGGTGCATGGGCAGGCGTGACGAAGCGAGCAACACGAACGCGGCTAGTAGGCCTGTCCAACGGCACTAAAGATCGCTTCGATCATTCCGCGGGCATCAAATCGATCCTGGTTTTCCTCGATCCATGCCTCGATCACCGGCCGGCCGGCAGCGGCGCGAAATTCTGCGAGGTCGGCTTCCGAGTAGCGGATCTCCACCAGCTGTCGCCGGAGCATTGGCAGATTCTTCTCATCCATTGCGATGTAGGCCTGGATCTGGGTCTCGATGACGTCTTCCTTCACATCATCAAGCAAGGCCTTGTATTGCGGAGGCAGACTCTCGTAGGCGTTGATCGAGAACGCCACGGGACAATCGGAAGTGCCAGGCGTCAGGTTGGATGTGAACCATTCCGTGACCTCGTGGATCTTGTAGTCCACGTGGCCGTACGAGAACGGAAATGACACCGCGTCCATCGTTCCCTGCTGGACACCGGTGTAGACCTCTGTGGCGGTTGAACTCGTGGGCGTGGATCCCAGTACCTTCATCGCGCGGCCGAGCCCGCCACCAGCGCGAACGGTGAGTCCCTTCCAATCGCCCAGCGTCAGCGGCGGCTTGCCGCGGCCCAGGAACTCGTACTGCGGAAGGTAGGAGGAGACGTACGTCATCGCATTCCACCGGGCAAGCTCTTTCTTGACCGCCGGATGGTCGTAAACCGCTGCTCGGGCGTTTCGGTTGTCCTCCCAGCTCCGCAGGGGCAGGAACGGCATGGTGAGCGCCATCAACGCGGGGTTCTTCCGCGGGTGATAAAAGTTGCAGAACATCGCAGCGTGGAACGCGTCAATGGAAATGCCGTCGAGATTCTCTCTCGCTTTCGACAGGGCTTCACCGTAGTGGAGCACGATGTTCCAGTTCCCGTCGGTCTTTTCAGCAACCAACTCGCTGAGCCGCTCGACACCAGCGGTGAAGGCCCGTTCCTTGCCCCAGAGTGAAACATCCCAGGTTAGCTTCGGCCCATTGACCTCCGCCGCCCGCAGCCCGACAACTGGCAGTAGCAGAGCTGTCAGCAGCGCCAGTCCTGTTGCACGCATTCCTGTCACCGCATGTCGCCTCCGACGCCACGAGCCTCTTGCAACGCCTGGATCCAGTAGTCCCGGAGGCTGCGCCGAAAGAGACGGACCTGAAGCATATCCGGCACGGGACCCAGATGACGGTGCCTATGACTGCAGCGCAAGCCCATCCCAACAATGTTCAGATGACCGCCTGACGCAAGGGGCCCGGCGGCGCTGGTGCTTCAATCCGTGATTGGGCCCGGCTAGGTCCTCGGACCCGGCGTTGCCGGTGCATGCTCAGGGGCATCAGAGACGTTACGCGTGCAGGGTTCCGCGCGGTCGCCAGACGCGCCTGGACATTCCTCGTGCCCGCGTCTTGGACGGCGATTCGCCGAACTGCAGCCTGTAGAGCTGCGCGAAGCGACTGTGATTCCAGAAACCGTACTCCGCCGCGACGTCGCCAATCGTCTGCCCCAATCGTCGCGGGGACTGCAATGCCCGACGTGCGTCGGTCAGCCGGATGGCGCGGAAGTACCGAAGTGGCGTTGTGCCAGCATGCCTGGCGAACGCCAGCTGAATGGATCTGACACTGCGGGAAGTGGCTTCGCACAGGACCGTGTAATCCAGTTCCGGCATCACAGTCGTCGACATGACGTTTCGGGCCTTCACGAAGGTCTGATAGTCGCCCTTCCTTTTTCCACTCGGCCGCAGGTCATAGATCGCGTCGTGCAGAGCGAACTCAGCCCCGATCGCACCAACAAACGACCGACCTACGTTCCGTCCTGCAAGCTGGCTCCCTTGCTCTCGAACTGCGCGCAGCAGGGACATGGCGCCGGCCCGGATCCGTGCCGCCAGTTCCGGTGCCCGGATCACCGAGATTCCGCCGAAGGCCGGATTAAGCGGGTAGACGGGCTTGTCACCGGCCGCAGCCAGACAAAGCGCCGATTGATCGAGACAAATGGCCAGGATCTGGCCGCCCGGCGGGCTGTTGAGAGCCAGTTCGCGCCCGGGCTTGGTCACCAGCAGCCGTTCCGGGCATAGTTCCGCGCCGTTGGCCTTGAAGGACGGCCCGTTCCCGACCACGAGGCCGATGCTGATCAACCCCTCCGGACAACCGACCCGCTGTGCCAAGGCCTGATTCGCGGCCTCCAGATGGAGCGAGACCCCTTCGCCGAGGAACGCCGACACGAAGCGGCCATGGAATGCGCCGGTCGATAGCTGCACATACTCCTGATCATGGGCAGTGAGCTGCTCTGACTGAGCATCGAAGTCGTCGAAGCGCCGGTCCGTACAGGCCGGAAGGTATTCGTTTATTTGGCATTCCATGGTGGAATACGAAGCAGGGTCGTCTTTTTTCATGGCACTGTGAATACCGGGGTCTGCGCAAACGACATAACCGTTCGAACCCCCGGACCGTAGTCTAGCCGTGTCGCTCCCTAGGTGAGGTGATCCACATGCTTCGACGCAACTTCCTGCGGGGGACTGCCGCGGCGGTCATCGGCGGTACCACAGTCCGAACTGCACCGGCCTGGGCCGAGACACCTCCGGAAACGATGTTCGTGCTGGTGCACGGTTCGTGGCATGCGGGTTGGTGCTGGGGTCTGGTCAGTCCCACCCTACATGCGGCCGGCTACCCGACCTTGGCCGTAGACCTTCCCGGCCACGGCCTTGCTGCCGTCCTACCGCAGTCGTACCTGCAACGACCCGTTGACCCAGCAGCGTTTGCCAGTGAGCCGTCGGGGCTGGCAGGTATCGACATTGACGCCTACGCGGACGCCGTGGTCAAGGCGGCGCGCGACGCGCGGGCAATGGGGGCCAAGCGCGTCTTCGTGGTTGCACATTCCATGGGCGGCGTACCGGCCACGTTCGCGGCCGCCAGAGCACCCGATCTCTTCACGGGCCTGATCTACGTCGCTGCTCTTGTGCCGACACCCGGAAAGCCGGCCGGCGCCTACCTCGCGCTGGAAGACCAGCACGCCAACAGCTTGGTCGGTCAAGCAATTCTCGCGGATCCGGCGGTCGTCGGAGCGCTGCGCATTGACCCGCGATCGACCGATGCGGCCTATCTAGCGGGTACCAAGGAAGCAGTCGCAGCGGATGTCGATGACGCACTCTGGTCAGCCGTGCTCAACATGCTGACACCGGATGCGCCCGTTTCGATCTACGGGGAAACCGCCACGTTCGATTCGGCCTTCGGCGGCCTCCGTCGCACCTATATCCGTGCCGCCGGCGACCGCACGGTGGTCCCGTCGACTTGCGATGCCATCGTGGCGGACCTGAACGCCGCCTGGCCGGACAACCCGACTTCTCTCGTTGACATCGACGCGTCGCACGAAGCGATTATTGCCCAACCGGACTCGCTGGCCGAACTGCTGATGGCCGCCGTGTAGCGTCCAAAGCCCGGTCGTGGACCGGTGCCGAAGCAGGATGGCCGACCTTGGGCCCACAACCGCCGTAGGCCATTCAGGGTGTTACACGAAGCCGTGCCGTGCCCAACCCGATGCTGGCGCACGTCAGAGGTTCCGGCAGCACAACGATGGACTCGTCATGACGACGGAGGACGTGAAGGGCGTGTGACAATCCAGACAGCGACGAGTCCCAGCAATGCAGCCGTGACGGAACAGGCCCACAGCGACCACTCGCGTACCAGCACCAGCCACGCAAAGCCCGCCGAGATCGCGACCAACGCCATCCCTTTTGCCCACGGCGGAATCACCCGATGGTCCTCCCAGGCTCGCGTCAGCGGGCCAAAACGCTGATGGTGGCGCAGCCATCGTCGCCACCTCGGCGCGCTACGTGCGAAGGCCCACGCCGCCAACAGCAAGAACGGCGTAGTTGGCAACAGAGGCAGCACCAGTCCGAGACAGGCGATCCCCACACAGGTCCATCCGATCGCAAGGAACAGCCAGCGGCTGGACCTGCCGGATGGCACGTTCGTCATGGGAACGGTGCTCGCATCGAAGTCCCGCAGCATCGGCCAACCGATCGGCCCGTCGCAGTCGGGCCGGGCCGCGCCGTGGGGGGAAGGCGCGCTGCGCTCCTTGCCCCAGCGCGCCATCGACGCGCCGACAAGGCTGCTCCCTGACGGCATGCCAGCCGCCGCACGGTCGGCACGGGCGGACCTTCGAAACGCTTGCCCCCGAGTATCATGGCGAACGCTGGCGAACCAACCGTCCAATTCGGGATGGTCTGCCTGCTGAGCCCTGCACCGCCATGGCAACACAAGGACTGTGGTCCGCGGTCGGGCAACCGGGCGGAAGCGCAGTCGCTGACGGCTCACCGTCTACGCCGCTCCCCGCGAGCCTGCGGGCCGGCTAGCGCAAGTAGCCGTACTCCGCCCAGGTACGATAGCGCTCGTGAAAGGCGAAGTAGGATTCTGCGACCCGCGCGAAATCCGCATCCTTCGCCGATTCCTCGGCCACCACTTCCTTCCAGCCCTCTCGCATCGCGTCCAGGATCTCGGGAGACCAGCGGTGAAACTGGACCCCGCGATCCTCCAATTCGGCTAGCGCATCCGATTGCGCCGCCTCTCCGATCGCAGCGCCGCGAACGAAATTGGCTTCACAAACCATCTCTATCTGGGCCTGCTGCACCAGCGACAGTTCGTTCCAGCGGTCGTTCGACACCAGCAGCTCAAACAGGCTCGTCTGCTGATGCCACCCCGGGAAGTAGTAGTGCTTGGCCACCTGGTAGAAGCCTTGATTCAGATCGATAACGGGCATGGAGTACTCGGCCGCATCGATGGCGCCGAGTTCGAGGGCCGGGAAGATGTCGCCGCCGGCCAGCAACTGGGTGGATACTCCCAGCTTTTCCATCACCCGCGCGCCAAGCCCAAAGAAGCGCATCTTTAGGCCGCGAAGATCTTCAATCGACTTGATCTCCTCGCGGAACCAGCCTGACCCCTCCGGGGAATGCAAGCCGCAGTGCATTGCGTGAATGCCGTGGGGCACGTAGAGGTCCCGATACGTCTTCTCGGCCCCATCCGCATACAGCCATCCCAAGTACTCGCCGATCCCGGGGCCGAAGGGGACCGCGGTGAAGAACTGCAGGGCAGGAATCTTGCCGGCCCACAGACCTGCGGACGCCCAAGCCGCGTCGATCGAGCCCTGTGACACCGCATCGAACATCTCGAGCGGAGGCACCAGCGCATTTGGCTCGAAGAACTGGATCTTGACCGACCCCCCGGTCACCCGATCAACCTGCTCCACCAAATGGACGCCAAGCTCACCCTGAATTGGCCACTGGCTCCCGAAAGCGCTCGCCATCTTCCAGCGGATTGGGACAACGTCTCCGTCGCCACCGGTGCCCGTGACCCCGGCGGTTTCCGCACCGGGGGCAGCGGAATCCTCAGTATTCCACTGAGACGCAACGAAACCGCCAGCAGCACCCACCAAGAGTGCCAGCACGACTAAAACAGTTCGGCCCATGACGTTTGCTCCGCTGTTCAGACTGGACAACGAACCTAACACGCCCGCTGCCGCGATCCTTGTCGCAAGCCGATCGGCAGGCGCCATTCCGGAAACGGCCTTCCTGTCAGACGACGGGCCGAACCCTGGCACGCAAACGCCGCCAGGGGCGGATCACGGAAGGGAACTTTCGAGCGGCGCACGACGGTCGTCTCCGCGCGCACGCAACTGCTGCGCGGCGGTCGAACACGGCGCGCCTGCCGCCATGCACGCTGGGCGGGGCACCAGGTGAGCCACCGAGCAAAGTTCCAGCGGCAAGGCCACCGGACGGCAAGCTTCAACACACCAGGATCGATTGTCCGGGAACGGTGTCTGCCATTTCCGTCACAGCGCAGCTGCTCTTGGCCCGTGCGGCAGACGACGCTCCGTAGGCCGGCACCGGGCACCATCCACCCGGCAAGTTAGAAGTCGGAGAGCGTCTAGATCGTCCGACTGACACGCGGCAGCGCCGTCCGGACGCAAATCCGCCGCCGATCAAGCGATGATCGGCGGCGGAGTGAGGGCGAGCGGCGGTTCCAAGTCCGCCGCCCAATGCGGGAAAGTGTCAGACAGAGTAGTACATGTCGAATTCGGCGGGATGTGGCGAATAATCCAGTCGCTGGATCTCCTCACGCCTGAGCTCGATGTAGCCTTCGATGGCATCCTTCGAGAACACACCGCCTTCCGTCAGGAAGTCGTGATCGCTTTCCAAGCAATCGACCGCCTCCTTCAAGCTCTCCGACAGGGTCGCGATCCCGCTCCGTTCTTCCGGAGCCAGGTCGTACAGGTTCTTGTCCAGCGGGTCACCCGGGTGAATTCGATTGCGAATCCCGTCGAGCCCGGCCATCAGCATGGCGGCGAATGCCAGGTACGGATTGGACGAGGGATCGGGGAAGCGAACCTCCACCCGCTTGCCGTTGGGCCCCGTGGTGAAGGGGATCCGGCAGCTTGCCGACCGGTTCCGGGCCGAATATGCCAGGAGTGTCGGTGCCTCGAAGCCCGGCACCAACCGCTTGTAGCTGTTGGTCGTCGGATTCGTGAAGGCATTCAGCGTCCGCGCATGTTTGATGATGCCGCCAATGTAGTGCAGGCAAGTCTCGGATAGCCCGGCATACCCGTCGCCAGCAAACAATGGCGCGCCCCCTTTCCAGACGGACTGGTGCACGTGCATGCCTGAGCCATTGTCATCGACGACAGGCTTCGGCATGAAAGTCGCGGTCTTGCCGTAGGAATGCGCCACCATGTGGACGCAGTACTTGTAAATCTGGAGCGAGTCTGCCGCCTGCACCAGGGGGCTGAACTTCAAACCTAGCTCGTGCTGGGAAGGCGCCACCTCGTGGTGGTGCTTTTCCATCTCAAGACCCATCTCCGCCATGGTCGTCACCATCTCGGAGCGGAGATCGGTAGCAGAATCCACCGGCGGGACCGGGAAGTACCCACCCTTTGCGACCGGACGGTGGCCGACGTTCCCGCCCTCGAACTCTTCGCCTGAATTGTACGGTCCTTCCTCCGAATCGATGCGGTAGAACGTGTGATTCATCGTCACGTCCCAGCGCACGTCGTCGAACACGAAGAACTCGGCCTCAGGCCCGAAATACGCGGTGTCACCGATACCCGACGACTTCAGGAAGGCCTCGGCGCGGACCGCAGTGGAGCGCGGGTCGCGCTCGTAGGCCTCGCCCGTTGTGGGTTCAAGGATGTTGCAGAAGAGAATCAGCGTCGGCTGCGCCGTGAACGGGTCAACAACGGCGGTGGACGCGTCCGGCATCATGCACATGTCGGACTGACTGATGTCCTTCCAACCCGCGATCGACGAGCCGTCGAACATCACACCGTCGGCAAACGTGTCCTCTGTGACGACTTTCGCAGTCTGGGATACGTGTTGCCATTTTCCCCGCGGATCCGTGAAACGAAAGTCGACGAACTCGACGTTTTTTTCACGGATCAGTTCGAGAACGTTTTCGACATCAGAAGCCATGTGGTCCCTCCACGGCATGCTCACAGTTGGGTTGGGAGAACGAGCCGGCGGCGCCGGCAGCGTAGCTAGATTACAATGTCGCCTTCTTCGCCGGTCCGAATCCGGATCGCCTGCTCAACTGGCGTAACGAAGATCTTGCCGTCACCGATCCGTCCCGTATGGGCCGACTTTTGAATGGCCTCGATCGCCTTCTCGAGCACCTCGTCCCTAAGTACCACCTCGATCTTGATCTTGGGCAGGAAGTCGACCACGTATTCGGCGCCACGAAACAGTTCGGTGTGCCCTTTCTGGCGGCCGAATCCCTTGACCTCGGTTACGGTGATCCCCTGCAAGCCCACCTCGTGAAGCGCTTCCTTCACTTCGTCGAGCTTGAACGGCTTGATAACGGCTTCAATTTTCTTCACGAGCATTCTCCGAGATGGTTCCGACGCCGCGACTGTCGGGTGACTGTTAAACGAAATCAAGCAAAATTCGTACCAACCTCTTTGCAGCAACGCTTTCCAAGCCATACCGGCCGAGCACCAAGGGGTTCTGCTTAATTATTGTGCGTGTGCTCGCCTAATTCATGGGCGGTCTGCTGGGGCAGCGTAACCTACCGAACGTCATCACCAATTGTTGCAGTCCCAACTCCCCCAAGCGATCATGGCCATGGCGACGGTCGGGCACATTTCTACGTTATGGACTATTTCGCGCAACAGTTCATTAATGGCATCAGTCTTGGGGCAATCTACGGCCTGATCGCAATCGGCTACACGATGGTCTACGGGATCATCGGCATGATCAATTTCGCTCACGGCGAGATCTACATGATCGGGGCCTTCATCGCGCTCATGGTCATGGTCGCTTTCGGGATCGGCGAGGGCGGCCTGGTCATACTCGCTCTACTGTCCGCGCTGCTTGTGTCCATGGCCCTCACCTCGCTGTACGGGTGGGTACTGGAGCGCGTCGCCTACCGCCCCCTCCGGGGATCGCAGCGGCTCGCCGCGCTCATCTCGGCAATCGGCATGTCCATTGCGCTCCAGAACTACGTGCAGCTTACGCAGGGCGCCCGCGTCAAGACTCTCCCGCCGATCATCCAGGGCGGGTTCGAGTTCCAGTTTGGTGACACCGACTTCATTGTCCGCCTCAGCACCCTGCAGATCTTGATCGTCCTGGTAACCATTGCTCTCATGGCCGTGTTCGCGCTGCTGATCGCCCGGACGGCTCTCGGGCGCGCGCAGCGCGCCTGCCAGCAAGACCAGAGCATGGCGGCCTTGCTGGGAGTCAACGTGGACCGGACGATCTCCCTGACGTTCGTGATGGGCGCCGCCCTCGCCTCGGTGGCCGGGCTGATGGTCACGCTCTACTACGGTGTCATTGATTTCTTTGTCGGTTTCATCGCCGGAATCAAGGCCTTCACTGCAGCGGTGCTGGGCGGGATCGGCTCCATTCCAGGGGCCATGCTGGGCGGACTCTTGATCGGTTTCACGGAAGCGATGTGGTCGGGATATTTCAGTATTGAATACAAAGACGTGGCAACTTTCTCCATCTTGGTGATCGTGCTGATCTTCCTGCCAACCGGTATCCTGGGCACACCTGAAGTGGAGAAGGTGTGAGGCCGCCATTCGCCTCACCGCTTCTTCGCGACGCGGTGCTGGTTGCGGGAATCGCCGGCGTCCTTGCCTTTCCGTTCGTCGGCCTGCTGCTGACCACGCAGGGGACTGCGCCAACCCTCAGCACTCGTTTCCCCGAGTTTGCCGGGGCAGTCGTGCTCATCTTTTTCGGGCGCCTGGGTATCAGCGCCGCGCGCCGGGGCCACAGCCTCTTCCCGATCGTGCTCGGCGTCGCGATGGCGACCGTCGGCGCGTTCTCGCTGCTCTTCGAAACCACCGGCATGGCGGCCGACAGCGCCGCTCCTTGGCATGCGTTCGTGCCCGGCACCTTCCTGGCAACCGTCGCCAGCGCCGGCGGCGTCGCTATCGCCGTCGTCGCGGGGCGCAATCACCTACTCCGAGACAGCGTGCCGGTGGCGCGGACACCGCTGCCGATGAAGCAGCTGCTGCTGTGGACCGGGGTCGCGCTGGCCGGTGTCGCCATCGTCCTGCCACTGCTGCCCGCGGTCGACCGACGGTTGATCGACGTCGCCACGCTAGTCCTGACCTACGTGATGCTCGGATGGGGTCTCAATATCGTCGTCGGACTGGCAGGCCTGCTGGACCTTGGGTACGTCGCGTTCTACGCGGTGGGCGCATACTCGTACGCTCTGCTCTCGGTGACCTTTGGCTGGAGCTTCTGGGTCTGCCTGCCCCTGGCAGGCGCCCTGGCGGCCCTGTTCGGCATCCTGCTCGGATTTCCCGTGCTGCGGCTCCGTGGCGACTACCTGGCGATCGTCACACTCGGCTTCGGAGAAATGATCCGGATCATCCTGCTCAACTGGTACGACTTCACCAATGGACCGGACGGCATCTCCAACATCGGCCGACCGAGCTTCTTCGGCTTCCAGTTTGCAGCGAAGCCCACCGAAGGAACCGAATCGTTTCACACGCTCTTCGGTATCGCCTACGACCCCGTGCATCGACTGATCTTTCTGTACTACCTGATTCTCGCGCTCGCCCTGCTGACCAACGCGTTCACCCTCCGCATCCGCCGACTGCCCGTCGGGCGGGCCTGGGAAGCACTCAGGGAGGACGAGATCGCCTGCCGATCGCTGGGCGTCAATCCCCGGAACACCAAGCTTTCCGCCTTCGCGATCGGCGCCATGTTCGCCGGGTTCGCCGGCTCGTTCTTTGCCACACGGCAGGGGTTTGTCAGCCCCGAGAGCTTCACGTTCATCGAATCCGCCATTCTGGTTGCCATCGTCGTACTGGGCGGCATGGGGAGTCAGATTGGCGTCGCCGTCGCGGCCATCATCTTGGTGGGCCTGCCCGAGTACTTCCGGGAATTGCAGGAGTATCGAATGCTGGCGTTCGGGATGGGCATGGTGTTGATCATGCTGTGGCGCCCGGGCGGGCTCCTCACGCACCGTGAACCCACAATCCGCACGCGCCCTCAGCCCGCCTCGGCATGACCTCCTCCGCGCTTCTCCAGGTCGAACACCTCACCATGCGTTTCGGCGGCCTGGTGGCGGTCGACGACGTGAGCTTCTCGGTCGCGCAAGGCGCCATCCATGCCCTGATTGGCCCCAACGGCGCCGGCAAGACCACGGTGTTCAACTGCCTGACCGGCTTCTACAAGCCGTCCGTCGGCAGGATCACGCTGAATTCGCCGGAATCCCAAGCCACGTTCCTCCTGGAACAGATGGACGACTTCCGGATCGTGCGCGACGCGAGGGTTGTGCGCACATTCCAGAATATTCGCACGTTTCCCAAGATGTCCGTCCTCGAGAACCTGATGGTGGCGCAGCACAACCACCTCATGCGCGCATCCGGCTGGACGTTCCTTGGACTCATCGGCGCGCCATCCTTCCGACACGCCGAGGCGGCGTCCGTGGAACGGGCCGAGTACTGGATCGACCGCACCGGGCTGGCCGAATATGCCGATAGCGAGGCTGGCGCCCTCCCCTACGGCGAACAACGGCGGCTGGAGATCGCCCGGGCCATGTGCTGCGATCCCGTCTTGCTGTGTCTCGACGAACCGGCGGCCGGCCTCAACCCGAGCGAAACCGAACAGTTGAGCGAGCTCATCGGGTACATCCGCGACCATCATCACATCAGCGTCCTGCTAATCGAACATGACATGTCCATGGTCATGGGAGTCTCCGACCACATCGTGGTGCTGGATTACGGCCAGAAGATCGCCGAAGGAACGCCCGAGGAAGTCCGCAACGATCCAGCGGTCGTCCAGGCCTACCTGGGCAGCGACGACGACGAGACCGACAACGCCGCGGACGCCACGACGTGACCCCGTTGCTCAAAGTATCGGGCGTGCGCACGTTCTACGGCGCGATCGAAGCCCTGCGCGGGGTCGACATCGAGGTCGCCGAGGGCGAGATCGTCACGCTGATCGGCTCGAACGGGGCCGGCAAGTCCACCCTGCTCATGACCATCTGCGGAAATCCGCAGGCTCGAGCCGGCGAGATCCGATTTGCGGATCAGGACATCACCCGCTTCCGTACCTGGGACATCGTGCGCTTGGGGATCGCCCAGACTCCCGAAGGACGGCGGATCTTTCCGCGAATGACGGTGCTCGAAAATCTCCAGATGGGGGCGGTTGCCAATCCGGACGCTGATTTCGATGACGGCGTCCAGCGCGCCTTCGAGTTGTTCCCGGTGCTTGGGCAGCGCCGAAATCAAAGTGGCGGCACGCTTTCTGGTGGCGAGCAACAAATGCTGGCCATCGCGCGGGCACTCATCAGTCGGCCGAAATTGCTGCTGCTTGATGAACCGTCGCTCGGGCTCGCGCCGCGGTTGGCCCGGCAGATCTTTGCGGTACTCCGCGAAATCAACCGATCCAGCGGAACCACGATTTTTCTGGTGGAACAGAACGCCTACCACGCCCTGCGGCTCTGCCACCGTGGATACGTGCTGGCCAACGGCATCGTCACACTGGAAGGGACCGGCAGCGAACTGCTGCGAAATCCTGCGGTCCAGGCCGCCTATCTCGGAGGAACCGGCCAGTGACCGAGTCCCTGCTCGGTATGCCGCTCAGCGTCTACGTGGGGTTCACGGTCATCGTGGCGGGGGGTGCGGCATGGTTTTCCGGCCGGGCTCTGGCGCTCGGTTGGAGACCGACGTGGATGGTGGTGCCGACCACCCTGGGACTGGCGCTCGCGGACCGCTTCTTCGTGTGGGCCCTGTTCGGAGGTGAGTTCTACCCCGTCGCCGGCACGCTCTCAGAGTTTGCGACCCTGCTTGTCCTCGGGCTGCTAGCCCACCGATACACTCGGGCCCGCCGGATGGTGCAACAGTACCCTTGGCTGTACGAGCGCAACGGACCGCTTACGTGGCGGCCCGTGTCCCAGAATTCCGATAGCAAACCGCCGGGTCAGGGTGCCCTTTCCGACTGATATAATGCGGGCACTGGCGCAGTCTGGCGCAATGGCCGCGCGGAGATGCGTCAAGGGAGGACCTGACCGATGAAGCAGATCATTTACGGGATCCTGGTCGCGGTCGCGGCTGTGGTCGTCGTCATCATCGCCATGGACCGCTTTGGTGGGGATGACGGTGATTCCGGCCAACCGATCGAAGTCGCTACCGTGGGGCCGCTGACGGGCCAGTACGCGTCGTTCGGTCAGCAACTGGAACAGGGCGGTGCGGCGGCGGTCGCCGACCTGAACGCCCAGGGCGGAGTCCTTGGGAGGCAGCTCGTGTTCTCGGCCGAAGACGACGCATGCGATCCGAAGCAGGCGGTTGCGGTCGCCAACAGCCTGGCGTCCAAGGAAGTTCCGATCGTGATCGGCCACTTCTGTTCCGGGTCGTCGATCCCTGCATCCAACGTCTATGCCGAGGAAGGGATCGTTCAGATCTCGCCGGCATCCACGAACCCGCAATTCACTGAGCGCGGACTTGACAATGTGTTCCGTACCTGCGGCCGTGACGACGCGCAGGGACTGATTGCCGGTGTCTACCTGGCTGAGAGCCATGGGAGCGACCGCATTGCCATCGTCCATGACAAGACGGCATACGGAAAGGGCCTAGCCGACGAGACCCGGGCTGCGCTGAACGCCCAGGGTGTCACGGAGGTTCTGTACGAAGCGTACACGGCAGGTGAAAAAGACTACTCCACGCTGGTATCGAAGCTGAAGCTTGAGCAGATCGACGTGCTCTATGTCGGCGGCTATCACTCCGAAGCCGGTCTGATCGTGCGCCAGATGCGTGATCAGGGTCTTGACACGCAGTTGATTTCCGGGGATGCGCTAGTGTCGCAGGAATACTGGGCGATTACCGGCGAAGCGGGTGAAGGCACCCGGATGACGTTCTCGCCCGACCCGCGGAACAACCCGGAAGCGGCCGATGTCGTAAAGCGGTTCCGGGAAGAGCTGAACTACGAGCCGGAGGGCTACACGCTCTACACCTACGCGGCGATTCAGGCGTGGGCCCAGGCGGCCGAAAGTGCGGGCTCCCTGGAGCCCGACGCCATCAAGGCAGCGCTCAAGGGCGGCACCTTTGAGACTGTGCTCGGCACCCTGAGCTTTGATGAAAAGGGCGATATCGAGGGACCGTCGTATGTCTTCTATGAATGGAGCAACGGCGATTACCGCGAAGTCAATTAGCGGCTGGATTCGACTATAAATCCCCGCACGGCGCGGGCGCGGCCCGGCTGGGCGACTCCTGAGTCACCCGACCGGGCCGCGCCCGGGTCACAGGAGGGATGCCGGAGTGGTCGAACGGGGCGGTCTCGAAAACCGTTGTGCGCGTCAGCGTACCGAGGGTTCGAATCCCTCTCCCTCCGCCATAGCCGTTTCCAATTTTGGGGCGGGGCTGCTGATTTGTTCTCTTGATTGACGTAGAGCTGGATTCCAGTAGTTCGTGTAATAACAGACGGCTATTGAATCCAGCAAGATCGAATTAAATTTTCGGCTTGCAAAGGCTCCAGACTAGTTCGGATGGTTTTGAAAGGGATTCGTCCCTGTCGGTGCGCTCTTCGGACTGCCTGACGGGATGTCAAACACGCTGCTGATGCAGACCTTTTCGCCTGCCCGATGGCTCCGAGCCTGAGCAATTGACGCCCACGATGCCGGCGTGCGCCGCCGGATCGCGACGCTGCTGCGGGACGCGGGCTGGCAGGTGAACGCCAAGCGGGTGGAGCGCCTGTCGCGGCGGAAGGGCTCAAGGTGCCGCAGCGCCAGCCGAAGAAGCGGCGGCTGTGGCTGCACGACAACTCGTGCGTGCGGCCGCGGCCGGCCCGTCGGGACTACGTCTGGTCGTACGACTTCGTGCACCACCGCACCGATGACGGCCGGGCGTTCCGGAGCCTGAACATCCTGGACGAGTACACCCGGGAGTGCCTGCTGATCCGGGTCCGGCGGAAGCTCGCGTCGTGGGACGTCCTGGACGCGCTGTCGGACCTGTTCCTGCTCCGCGGCGTGCCCGGCTTCATCCTGTCCGATAATGGCCCTGAGTTCGTAGCCGGTTACTTCCGGCGCTGGATCGCGACGGTCGGCGCGACGACCGGCTACATCGAGCCCGGCTCCCCGTGGGAGAACGGCTACATCGAGAGCTTCGACGCGCGGTTCCGGGACGAGCTGCTCGACCGGGAGATCTTCACGTCACCGCGGGAGGCCCAGATCCTGATCGAGGTTTGGCGCCGTCACTACAACACCGCGAGGCCTCACAGCGCCCTGGGCTACCGCCCGCCGGTGCCGGAAACCATCGTGGCGCCAAGCCGGGCATCCGGCCCCGCTGCGCTCCGCCGCCTGCCCTGCTTGGCCGCCGTACCCGCTCAGCACTAACATCACGCTTGGACCAATCGATCAGGGCTGATCACCGGCATGCCGGCCTTGAGGTGGTTCAGCCGCGATCTTCTCGCGCCAAGCGGTCCAACGTTGGGGGCAGGCTCAACCCACTCGGCACTAACAGTACGAGTGGACCAATCGATCGGAGCTGATCAATAAGCCGTTTCGCGTCCGCACTTTGAACCTCGGGATTTCGAACTGACCCGCTACCCGCGCGCGGGTCTGGGACAGGCCGGGCCGGACAAGCTAGAAAGGGACGCATGGATCCGCGAATACGTGGCCGACCCGGCGTCAGCGGGGCGGCGTCATGACGGCGCCTGCGCGCTACGACTACATCGTCGTCGGTG
>JAPPED010000012.1 GCA_028824295.1 Rhodospirillales bacterium
CCGGTCGTCCTGTTCGACAGTGGCGACGAAGGCCTTGCCGATCGGGCGGCGGGCAGGCTGGCCGACGCGGGGTACGCCGATCTCTCGGTGCTCGAAGGCGGATGCACCGGGTGGGAGGCGAGCGCTGGGGAGCTATTCAGCGGCGTGAACGTGCCGTCGAAGGCGTTTGGTGAATACATCGAGCATCGCTTCCAAACGCCGGCAATCGGTCCCGAGGAACTCAAAGCGATGCTCGATTGCGGCGAACCGGTCGTGGTCCTCGACTCGCGTCCCTACGACGAATATCACCGAATGACCATTCCGGGCAGCACTGACGTGCCCGGGGCGGAACTCGTGTACCGGGTACATGATCTCTTGCCCGACACCGATCCGCTCGTGGTCGTGAATTGCGCCGGCCGTACGCGAAGCATTATCGGTTGCCAGTCGCTGCGGAACGCGGGCGTTCCCAACCGCGTGGCGGCTCTGACGAACGGAACCATGGGATGGGAGATTGCCGGCTTAGGCTGCGAGCGGGGCGCAACACGTGTGGCTGCTCCTCCGTCCGCGCGCGGATATTCCATGGCAGTGGCAGGAGCAGACCGGATTGCCAAGCACTTCAGGGTCGAGTTCGTCGGCGGTGAGATCGTTCGTGCCTGGCAGCATGACACCACACGCACACTCTTTCTCCTGGACGTACGCACGCGGGAGGAATTCGAAGCCGGCCGAATTGCCGGCTCACGCCATGCGCCGGGCGGGCAGCTGGTTCAGGCGACTGACGAATACATCGGGGTGCGCAACGCCAGGATTGTGCTGATCGACCCAACGGGGGTCCGTTCCGTGTTAACGGCCTCCTGGCTCAACCAAATGGGACTGAAGGATGTGTATGTCATGAAACCTGAAGGCGATGACGGATTTGCCGGCTGTGCGACGGAGCGCGGTCAATGCCGGCGGGCGCGCCTGAGGTTCTCAAGTTGGCCAACGCTGCAAGCAGATGAACTTCAGCAGATGCTGGGCAGTGACGAGGTCGCGGTGATCGACCTTTCCAGCAGCCTCAGCTTTCGGAATGGTCACATCCCAGGGGCGTGGTGGGGAGTGCGATCCCGCCTTGAAGAGGCCTACGCGACCCTGCCGGTGGCGAAGCGCCTGGTGCTTACCTCTCCCGATGCAGTGCTCGCACACTACGCGGCGCCGGAAGCAGCGGAACTCTGGCAATCTTCGACCATTCGGGTGCTGAAGGGCGGCAACTCCGGCTGGCTTGATGCGGGCCTGCCGTTCGAGACCGGTACCGATCGAATCACCACGACGCTGGATGACATTTGGTACCGGCCCTACCAGCGTGCGGAGGATTACGAGAGGCACGCCCGGGACTACCTGGCCTGGGAAGTAGCACTGCTCGAGCAAATCAAGCGTGATCCCACAGTGGCATTTCGCGACTACAGCTAGTGCTTCCAGCCGGGCGTCTCGTGACCAGGCCGTATGGCCAGGTTAGGGCGCATGGCATTGGGGCGAAACGTTGAGATCGTCGATCGTTCCCGACCAGGCATCCGGTTCACGCTCTGGGACCTGAACATCCACGCCATAGGCGCGTGGAAAAGCGAGATCTGGCCAGTCTTGCGGCAATACCTGTGCCTGGCCCCCCAACTGCCCCGATCTCGCATCAGGCGTCGGTCAATTCGAAATGCCGGATGCTCGGCGACTCGGCAAGGCGCCCGATGAGACGTGCGCTGGTACCCCTGTCCCGCTGCCAAGCCAAGTATTTCTCGTATCGCTCGCGGGATTCCCACAGTTCCACCACTACCACGTGGTCGGGATCGTCGCTGTTTCGCAGTGTCTGGACGCTGGTACAGCCATCATGAGCACGTGTTTCCGGCAGGATTGTCCTGAAGAATGCAACCAGCTCATCCCCGGTGCCGGGCTTCGCCTAAACTTCGAGAAGCACTCCTGCAGCCATTTCGTTACCCCATCCCTTCGGATGTGAAGCTATCACTACTGCCGATCCGCCGTGCGCGGCCACGCACCAGTCGAACATGCCGCGACCCGAGGCGCCGGAGCCTGGAGACCTTCTCGGCAGCCAAGGGCCGAGGAGTTTCTTGCCGGTCGCCCTGGCCACCGTTCCACGAGCCCTTAGTGATGCTTACGGTTGTGTGGATTGTCGTGACCACACGAGGCGATCTTCCATCGAATCCTTGGGCAACCGATTGAACTCCCGGCACTCGATCCCTGGGAACCGAACCGGTACTTGGCGATTCAGCCGGCTGGAAGCTTCGTCACCAGCCTAGGACGTTCCTGTGACAAAGACCGGCGTCGCTGTTGTCCCCGCCTACATGACAGGAAGCCCCTGGACAGGCGCAGAAACTGGCCTGAGCCTCGCAGCCCGCTTCACAATGCTGGCCGAAGACTTGTCCGAACGTCGTTACAGGAACGCCGAACACGATGGAAGGCAGCGGAAAGGCGCCATCGGAGGGCTGGTAGCCAGAACTACGTGAGCGGCTCGAAAACTTCTTCGTTCATTTCGGGGGCGCGTCCGCCGGCCGTTGCCTCCGGTTCCGGGCTGTCTTGCCGCCCTCGCGGTCGACCGACTGGCTTCGGTGAGTTTCTGAGCCGCCGGAACTGTCTCCGAGCCGTCCGGCGCCCGAAAACCGACTATTTCGGAGACTCTCTCAGCCCTTCGACACGGAGCTTGAGCGCCTGGTTGACCTCTTCATAGGTCGGTTGGACCCAGCTCGAATCCCAGAACAGCATGGCGACACCATTGTCGACTTCATGCTGGATCAGGCGTGTTCCACCCTGCGTCGGTTCCAGCCGATAGCTGTGGTGGGCAGTCAGGATGCCCGGTATTCCAGCGTGCTGATGGAGTTCCTTCGGGGCGACCACCTTTTCGATTCTGGATTTCATGACGGACTGCGTGCCGTCGGGCTGGGTCATTCGGTACTCGACCTCTGCGCCCTCGCGGATTTCGCCACTGATCGGGACAAGCAGGGGGTTCCATGCCGCATAGTTGGAGACGTCAGTCAGCACCGACCAGACCTCCTCCGGCGTGGCCTCTATGGTGATCTCGGCGTGAAACGTCTTGCGACCAAGAAGAAACAGGATCACAAGGACGACCGCGAGCGAGACCACGATCCCGACAATCCACTTCATCAACACTGGTTCTCTCCCTTGAGCGATGAGCTGCAGTCACCGGTGTTCGAGCTGCGCTCCCTTTGCATCGCGACAGATCGAGGTAGGAACTATCATGACTTCTCCGGGTTGGAGAGGGCGACAAGGCCACAGGCGACGTCAAATTCGACCGTCGATGATCAGTTGCGGCCGGTCCCAGCAACTGCCGCTCGGAAAGGAACCGGGGATGCACGATTTCTTTCGGCACGGTGCTTATACCGTTCCTGTCTCGCGCGACACGGTAAGGGCTGATCATCCAGATTTCTCCTTCGGCGTCTTCCGAGATCCGCCGGGACAGGTCTGGGCAGATTTTGTTCACGGCACCGACGAGTTCGTTGTCGTGGCTGAAGGCGAGCTCGAGATTGAAGTGGCGGGAGACGTCGCCCGTTGTTTGCCCGGAGATCTCGTGCGGATTCCGGCGGGCGCCGTACATACGTTGCGGACGTCGTATCAGGCAGGCAGCGTCTGGTACTATGGCTACGGCCACTTCGAGGATGCCTCCGGGTGACCGGGATTCTCTCGGCGACATGCGCCGGCCTGTAGCGCGGCGCGCCTAGCTGTGGCTAGCCAGATCGCCGGTTGGAGCCTGTGCCGGCCAGCTGTGGACCAGGTCCCGCCGTAGATCGCTCTTTAATCAGCAACTTTCGAATTCCGGCATACAGCCTGGGTCGTCCGAACACGGTACGGGTTTCCTTCCAGCGCACCCAATCGCGCGATTGTCCCCATCAAACCGTTCACTCGCAGCCATCGGCGAAGCTTCATGGCACCGTGGGCGCCGCGATGCCACGCGACCGTGCGTTTCCATGACAAACTCGGGGGCCCGTCGCACCGTTGTCCACAAATGGCCCAGTTCTGCAGAATCGAATTCTCCATCCCCGCCGGTCCAGTCGGGAGCCAGCCGTTGTTCGCGTGATCCCATGGCCGGATGGTCTCTCGGAAGTGAATCCGACTGCCGCGAAATCGCAACAGTCATTTGCGTTAGTGTGGCTTCAACGGCTCAACCGACGAGTCGTGGATCGAGCAGCAAGCGCGTTTCCGCCGCCGCCACGCCGGTGCGCGGCCCCAAACGAATGCGGTCGGAGCGAACCATGCAAATTGTGATCGTGGGCGCCGGCTATGTCGGATTGGTTTCCAGCGCCTGTTTTGCTGAGGCCGGTATCAATGTGGCGTGCGTCGATTCCAACGCCGAACGCATTCACCAGCTGCAAGAAGGTCATATCCCGATCTTTGAGCCCGGCCTCAAGGAGCTTGTCGGGCGAAACGCGGGAGCAGGACGACTGATCTTCCGTGACGACCTCGGTGACGAGATCGCGCGGGCTGACGCGGTCTTCATTGCGGTGGGCACCCCAACGCGGCGCGACAGTCAAGCAGCCGATCTCAGCTTCGTGAACCATGCGACCCGAGGCATCGCGGAACGCCTCGACCCGAAGCAGGGCCGAACCGTCATCGTGACCAAATCAACGGTACCGGTCGGCACGGCAAGGTCCATTGAGAAACTCGTCGTCGCAGCCAGGCCGGAATTGAGGCCCGGACACGACTTCGACGTCGCCTCGAACCCCGAGTTCCTGCGGGAGGGATCGGCGATCGAGGATTTCATGCATCCCGACCGCGTCATTTGCGGAACCGAGGACGCGCACGCGGAGCGTGTACTTCGGGACCTCTACGCCCCTCTCATCGTTCGCGGTACGCCGATGATGTTCACCGACCGCGCAACCGCGGAACTCATCAAGCTGACGTCCAATTCGTTTCTTGCCATGAAAGTATCGTTCATCAACGAGATGGCGGACCTGTGCGAACAGTGCAACGCGGACGTGCAGGACTTGGCGCTCGGATTGGGGCTCGATCAACGCATCGGGCCTAGGTTCTTGCGTGCCGGCCCCGGGTTCGGAGGCAGCTGTTTCCCGAAGGACGCGGACGCACTCGTCGCGATCGCCCGAGACTATGGCGTCGATGCCCAACTGGTCGAGGCAACCATTCGTGTGAATGACGCGCGAAAACATGCCATGGCGGATCGCGTTCGTGCGGTGATGGGGGGCAGCGTTGCGGGCAAACGGATTGCGGTCCTGGGGGTGACCTTCAAACCGAACACCGATGACCTCCGCGAAGCTCCCAGCCTCGTGATCGTCCCCGAGCTGATAGCGATGGGAGCATCGGTCGCCGCGTACGATCCTGCTGCCTCCGCCAACGCTCGCTCCGTGCCAGCGTTTCGAGGCGTACTCTGGGCTGAGTCCGCCGAGGCGGCCATGAGGGAAGCTGACGCGGTGGTGGTGCTCACAGAATGGGACGAGTTCCGCAGCCTGTCCGCACAACGGATGGCAGCACTCCTCCGCGAGCCCATCGTCGTCGACCTTCGGAATGCACTGGATCCGCAGGTCCTGCAGAGTGCCGGCCTGCGTTACTACGGGGTCGGACGCGGCCGGGTTCAGCCGACCCCCGCACTCCATCCTGGCCGTGGCCGAAAGCCAGACTGATCTCGCTTCGAATTCCTGTACGTGAGAACCGAAGGATGGCTCTGCTGAAGCTCCGATCCACATCGAAATGCGGGCTACGGAGTCCGCCGAGGCTGCGAAGCTGTGGGGCCAGCCGGGTCCCGGTTGGCCGACCGCAACCGGACCCTAGCTTCGAGAGGAACCAGCCAAATGCACGGCAGCACACCGCCGTAAATCCAGCGATTTCATAGGGTTAACTATCAACTTCTCGAAGCGCCCGCTCTCCCTGGTTGACTTGGAATCGCAGTCGGCACCGCGATATCGCGACGACGCATGGGGAAAACGGTTCAATACTTGCGCAATCCTTGATAGTAGACTGAATGGCACCCTTCACCTGGCGCCGGCTTGATAGATGAGATGCCAGCCAACGTGAGCGCAGCACTGCGCGCGGCCGCAGGCGATGCAAAAGACGAGTACGAGCGTGTCCGGGAGCGCTTGACGAGAGTGCGGCCGACCTTGTCGCCAACACTCGGTCGGGCAGCAGCTTACATGCTGGACCACCCGGCTGATGTCGTCACGATGTCAATGCGCGAAATCGCCCGCGCGGCGAATGTTGCGGCACCCAACTTCTCTCGGCTTGCACAACGGGTGGGCTTTGCCGGCTACAGCGGGCTGCGGGCCGTCTATCGCCATCGAATCCATACCGGAAAACCGGTGGGGGATTCTATTCCGGATCACGTCGCCGCCCTTGAGGGCGCCGACCGCCGGCCAGAGGAACTTTGGCACCAGTTCCGTCAGACGGCCCTCGGTAACCTCGCTGCCACGTTCGAGAACGTCGATTCCGCCCTGATCGCTGAACTTGCCGACGAACTGCGCTCCCGCGACAGGATCTACCTCGCCGCCGCTCACGCATCACAGCACGTGGCGAGATACCTTCAGTCCCTGGGCAACATGGTGGCGCCGTCATTCCGCCTGGTCGGACGCGAGACCGGCAGCGTCAGCGACGGTCTCGTCGACATCACGGGACGGGATGCGGTGATCTGCCTGGCCGCGACGATGCCATCCGGGGGCACGATCCGCGTGGCTGAGCTCGCGCAGGAACGCGGCGCGCTCATCGTGGGGATCACGGAAAGCCGAACAACCCCGTTGGCCGCCGTGTCCGACCGCCTGCTGATCGTCCCTGTCCAGAGTCCGTCCTTCTTCCGCTCCCATGTCAGCGCACTCGCGATTGTGGAGATGCTGGTCGGGTTCATCGTGCTCGGCGCGGAAGAGAGGGCGACGGACCGCATTGAAAGAATTGAGGCCGACCGCCGCAGATTCGCCGACGAATAACCTTCGACCGCGCGGACTGCCCCTGGTTTCCACAGGATTCGCCGCCATATCCTGGATGCCTCCCCAGCACCTTGGTACCTGGTCCGACGCAGTAAGGATTGGTCCGTCAAAACCGAGTACATGCTGCTGGCTTGAACCTGGCCGTACTGCGACCGGCCACCCCGACCAGCGTTGCCTGTCTCCCCCCCGGGCTTCGAGGCATCATCGTCGTCCATCCGGATGACAGGGCACAGCACCGTGTCAGATGCAGATCCGATCGTGGCGGCTAGCGGGACGCAGCTCAAACGCAACTCGGAGAGTACCGGGCCCCGGACATGGACGTTGCGCGGATGGTTGGTGCAGGCGTCGACCACCGAGCCGGCACAGCGGGGCATTCCGACCAATCCCTCGATGGTCTTTCGCTCCTAGCCTGCACGACCAGACTAGGCCGTGATCCGGGAAGCTCCTTGGTTCCGCCCGCGTATCATCGTGCTACCCCAATGCGGGGCAGTACCCGCGATGATGCTGAAATGCGGGTACACCGGGCAACACCGGAAGCCCCGAGAAGAACGAGAAGGTGATATGGGGATCGTGCTGTTTTACAATGCGGATTGTCCCCGTTGTACCCGGCAGGCGGCCCGCACATGTCGCCTGGACTGGCTGAACCGCGTTGAAGCGCGAACCGACGAATCGCCCGTGGGGGAAGTACCGGTCGGCGAAATCGTTGTGGTCGACAAAGACAGCAAGCGGGTCTTCACCGGGCCTTTTGCGACCCGCAAAGTGTGCCTGCAGATTCCCTTGCTGCTGCCGTTGGGCCTAGTCCTGTTCCTACCTCCCATTTTGAGGATGGCGGGGCGGAACAAAGTCGGATGCAATGGCGATGCATGCGAAATTTGACCGGTCGCCGAACCGGACGTCACCACGTTCCAGGTAGTAATTCAGGCTGACTACGGCAGCGCCGATGTCGTGCCCGCAGTCAGGAGTGCCCCGCAGTATCCAGCCGCTGAATGTTCTGCAACCGGTTCCCCAGACCGGTCACCGGCCTCGTCGGCATAGTTCGCTTTGTGCGGATGAGCAGTCCCAGTCGTTCCGTCCGATGGGATGGCCGGCACCCCGACCCTGGCGCGCCGCCTGACGTCTCGCCGCCTTTCGGCTGAAATGGCCTTCCGATGGTGCGGAGATTCGACGAAGCCGCATGGCTGCGGCTGTGCCCGGATCGACCATCCCTCGCCCCAAGACCAAGCGATCGAGAAATCGGTATCGTCCCCCTTGGCTCCGCTACGTCCCCAGAGAGGCACCACGCCCAACATGAACAGCATCTTCGGTCGCGAAGCCTTTCTCGCGCTGCTCGAAAGCGAAGGCGTGTCCCATCTATTCGGAAACCCCGGCACCACCGAACTCCCGATCATGGCCGCACTGCCCGATCGGCCGGCGATCAACTATGTCATGGCGCTCCAAGAGGCGCTCGTGGTGGCCATGGCGGACGGCTACTCGCGCGCATCCGGCGACCTCAGCGCCTGCAACGTTCACGTCGCGCCCGGCCTGGGCAACGCCATGGGGTCGCTTTACAACGCAAAGTGGATGGGGTCGCCGATCATCGTCACGGCCGGCCAGCAGGAGCAGGGGCACGGGCTCACCGAGCCGATGCTCTATGACTCCCTAGTGCCGATTGCGCAGCCGCTTGTGAAATGGGCGGTCGAGGTCAACCGGCTTCAGGACCTGCCGCGGATCGTGCACCGGGCGGCCAAGGTCGCGATGACCCCGCCGACCGGACCGGTGTTCATCTCGCTGCCCGGCGACATCCTCAATGAGCAAGATGCGCTGGAGCTTGGCCGGCCCACCCGGGTCGATACGTCCGGTCGCCCGAGCGATGCTGGGCTCGGGCGGCTGGCAGACCGGCTGCTCGCGGCGCGGCACCCGGTCATCATCGCCGGACACGAGATCGCGACCGCCGATGCCCTCGGGGAAGCGGCTACCCTCGCCGAGTTGCTCGGTGCACCGGTGTACCAACAGACGGTGTGCGACGGCGCCCATTTCCTCTCCGAGCATCCGGCTTTCATGGGCGCACTGACCCGCGACCAGCGACAGGTTCGCGACACGCTTGCTCCTCACGACCTGATGTTCTGCGTCGGCTCCGACGTGTTGCGCATGTCCGTGTTCAGCGAGACTGACCCGATGCCCGACGGCATGGTCGTGGTCCAGCTGGGGCTTCGCGACTGGGAGATGGGCAAGAACTACCCCGCGGATATCGCGTTGCGGGCCGACGTGAAGGAAGGCCTCGCCGCCCTAGCCGGCGCGATCCAACGCAAGCAAGGCCCGGCCGGCGCCCGGAAGGCGGCAGCGGCGCTTGCAGCGCTCGGCCCATCCAACTGGTCGGCGAAGCGCGAAGCCGTTCGGATCGATGCCCTGAAGGGTGCCGGCGCAACGCCCATGCCGCCGTCGCTGGCCATGCTTCGGATCGTGGATGCCCTGCCCGACGACGCGGTCATCGTCGACGAAGGGATCCTGAGTACCCGCTCCCTCCCCTCGCTCTATCCGTTCCGCGACGCGAAGGCGCTCTTTGGTCTGGGCAGCGGCGGCATCGGGTTCGCGATGGCCGGGGCGGTCGGTGTGCAGCTCGCCCTTCCCGATCGTCCCGTCGTCGCCATCGTCGGCGACGGCAGTGCCATGTACAGCATCCAGGCCCTCTGGACCGCTGCCAACGCCAAGCTCCCGATCACGTACGTCATCGCCAACAACGGCGGCTACAGGATCATCAAGGAGCGGCTGAAGTCGTTTCACGGCGTCGAGCGCTACACCGGCATGGAGTTCAAGGACCCGCCAATCGACTTCACCGGGCTGGCCCGCTCAATGGGGGTGTACGCTCAGTCGATCACGGACCCCGACGACATCGCGCCCGCCATCGCCGAGTCGACCCGGTGCAACCAGCCGACGCTGCTTGACGTTATGGTCGACGACGGGTTCGGGAACGAAGGACGGTAGGACCGGCCTGAATGCTATCGCCGCACGCGGGGCGACCAAAGCGGCGCTCACTTGTTTCCGCCGACCGGTGTCGCGATGGATAAAAGCGGGCACGGCCGCCCAGCGCAACGGTCTGTCCTGGTACGAGATCGAAGTGGCGATCGGCGCCGCGACCGGGTCGCAGGGAGATGCTTCCATGCCGGATCGCGTCGGCGAGGCCGGAAATGTGATCACCAGATCGGCTGCCGGCGCATTGCCCGCGGCCCGCGAACGACTCCCGCGAACACACGAACCTGCCAACGTTGTGGTGACGGAAGCCACGCTCGAACCCGTTGCCTGCGATGCCGGCCCCGGCCGGCCGGCGCACGCAAGCCTCATTGCGCTCAGCCCCGCCATGCCGGCGGAAGTCCATCCCCACACCGGGGACCACTCGCCGCTGAGCTACCTCTCCAAGCCGCCGATCAATTATTTTTCGCGAGCCCTGCGCAAGGCACGACCTCGAGCGACGCGGCGGCGTCAGGCTCGCTGAGCATACGCCCGCCAGCCCGCCGGTCGTTGGCCCATGGGGCGCTGTTCATGAGTACTGCGCTTCCCGGGCACAGGCAGCCGGACTGCCAGCGAGATGACAGCCTGGCGCTTGATCGCGGAGGCGGATCCGCGCGCGAAGTTCGGCATCGTTGTTGAAGAACTTTAGATCTCGGAGTCGCCGGCCCAACTGAAGCGGATACCCCCTCGGCCACGGCGTTGATTTCCACGGCACCTTTGGCGGTCGGTCCCGGCCCGGCTGCATGGCAACAGGTGGCCACCGAACTCAGCGTGAAAGCCAGCCGAACCCGACGTCGGCTTCGATGGCCGGTCAGCTCTCGGATGTCCGACCTGGAACGGGTGGTGTCTACACTGCACACAGCCACTTTGCCCGTCACCTTCCGTCGGAGGCCGCCATGTCCGTAATGGCCGTCACCCGTGGTCACCATTACGTCGTCAGCTCCGGGCACGAACTCGCGTCACTCGCCGCGTTTGAAGTGCTCGACAACGGCGGCAACGCCATCGATGCGGGGGTCGCCGCGATCCTGGCCCTCGAAGTGGTCTACAGCGAGCAGGTGAGCGTTGCGGGGGTCGCGCCAATGATCATCCGCCTGGCCGAAACCGGAGAGGTGATCACGATCGCGGGAGTCGGAGGCTGGCCGCGCGCGCTCGACGTCGACGCGTTCATCGCGCGGCACCGGGGCAACATTCCGCTCGGTGTGCGGCGCACTGTCGTGCCGGCCGCGCCCGATGCCTGCCTCCAGGCGCTGGAACGGTGGGGAACCATGACGTTCCGGGATGTGGCTCGGCGCGCCGTGCACTACGCTTCCATGGGCTTCGCCCGCCATCCCGTCATGCTCGACTACCTGCGCCAGTACAGCGACGACATGCGTCACTGGCCGGACAACGTCGCCATCTGGATGCCTGGCGGTGAGGTGCCCGAACCCGGTGATCGGCTGGTGCAGGCCGACCTCGGCCGCGTGCTCCAGTTCCTCTGTGACGAAGAGCGTGCCGCCGGCGGTGACCGCAGGTCCGGGCTCGCGGCGGTACGCCGGGCGTTCTACCGTGGCGACATCGCCAGTCAGATTCTTGCGCACCAGCGGACGCATGACGGCCTTCTGGCGGCCGAAGACCTGGAATCGTTTCGCTGCCAGGTGGTTCCTTCGGTGTTCCGCCGGTTCCGACTCAACGGTGAGGAGGTCGAAGTCCACACCGGTGGCGCTTGGTGCCAGGGACCGTTCCTGCTCGAGGCGCTCTCCATCGCGGAGGCGGCCGGAATACCGGACATGGAACACGGCTCCGATGCCTACCTGCATGCCATCGCCGAGATCCTCAAGCTGACACTGGCGGATCGCGAAGGCTACCTGGGCGACCCGGATTTCGTGGACGTGCCTCTGAACACGCTGATCGGGAACGCCTACGCCTCCGAGCGACGCAAAGCCATCGATCCCGAGGCCGCGTCCCCCGGCATGCCGCTGCCCGGCAGCATCCCTGGCCGTACGGCCTACGTTCCCCCATGTGCCGCCGGCGAGGCGCCGGCTGGACCGCCGCCTGACACCTCGATCGTCTGCGTCATCGACGGCGAGGGAAATGCGCTCTGCTCCACCCCGTCGGACACGAGCTGGGACACGCCGGTGGTGCCCGGTACAGGCTTCGCGGTGTCGGCGCGCGGGGCGCAGTCGTGGGCGGTGCCCGGTCATCCCTCTTGCATTGCGCCCGGGAAGCGTCCCCGCCTCACCCCGAGCCCTTGCCTCGTCCTTTCTCCTGGACGATGGGTCATGCCGTTCGGCACTCCGGGCGGAGACGTCCAGATCCAAGCGAACCTGCAATCGCTCCTCAATCATCTGTCCTTTGGAATGCCGATCCAGGACGCGGTCGAAGCGCCCCGCCTCGTCACCCACAGCCATCCCGACACGTTCGCCCCTCACACGGCCCAGCCCGGACTGCTGACAGTCGAAGGGCGGGTCGACGAGACGGCATGTGACCGTCTCACCGCACGCGGACACCGCATCGAACGCCTTGCGGATTGGACCCATTGGGCAGGCGGGGTATGCGCGGTTCGGAAGGACCTCGCAACGGGTGCGATCGAAGGTGCCGCTGATCCGCGGCGCTGTAGCCGAGCGATGGGCTGGTGACAACACCGGGCGTGTGGGTTCTCGCGTCTATCAGGTCAGGGCGCCCCGCCGCAAAAGTCGGTATTCAAACCCAGGAGCGGGAGAACGGAAACGGCTTCTCGAATGCGAGGCCGGGGGCGGACTACCCGGCATCGATCGGCCGAACACGTGCGATCGGCTTACCACGGCACCAAGTCGGTGCAGCGAATTTGAGCACTGCAGCCGGCGCATCTCGGGATAGGGGTCATCGGCCGAACGGGATCGATGATCAAGTCACCCGCGCCACGGCGGAACCTCCATGTCGAACGCTGCAGCCGATGCTGGAGCCGCAGCCGACCCCAAGGTTTCGGCAAGCCCGCGGTCCGAGCCCGCTGCGCGGGTCAAGAACGCCCCATCAGGTTGCCTGCGCTGCAAGCGTTTCTTCGCGTGGAGCCGGTTGGGCCGCGGCACCGCCTGTTGCCAATAGCAGTCCGCCGTACTGATGGACTTACGTCCTGATTGATTTGGCAACGTAGCTTGAAGTTCCTGTTCAGCGCGCCGAAGTCGGGATGTGCTTCCTGATGCGCACCAAGCTCACGTACCTGCGCATTGCAGCGATTTCTATGGGTTGTCTGGCGCGTTCGGTACAATTCCGGACTGTGACTCTGCCTGGTGCCTTGTCCCGGATGACCTGCTCAACGTCCGGATTGACACGAAAGCGGAGATACTCCCGGCAGACCATGAGCATGGGCAACTGAAGGAGACGGCAGATGAGACGGTTTGTGATGGCGGCCGCGGCCTTGACGATGGCGACATCGGCGGCGCAAGCGGACATGAAGGTCGGCGTCCTGATGGGTTTCACAGGGCCGATCGAGTCCCTTGCACCCAACATCGCAGCGGCAGCCGAACTTGCCATGCAGGAAGCCACGGAGTCCGGTGCATTCCTGGGCGGGAAGCAGGTCATCCCTGCGCGCGGCGACTCCACCTGCATCGATGCCGCAGCGGCGACCACCACGGCCGAGCGTCTGGTGACGTCAGACAAGGTCGCGGCCATCGTGGGCGCCGACTGTTCCGGCGTGACCATTGCCGTGGCGAACAACGTGGGCGTACCGAACGGCGTCACCATGATCTCGCCGTCGGCCACATCGCCGGCACTCACCACGCTCGACGATCAGGGCTATTTCTTCCGCACCGCCCCGTCAGATGCGAGACAGGGCAAGGTGCTGGCTCAGGTCGCCAAGGCACGCGGCATCGAGAGTATTGCGGTGACCTACACCAACAACGACTACGGGAAGGGTCTGGCAGACTCGTTCTCAAACGCCTTCAAGGCGGCCGGCGGTGCGGTCGTGCTGACAGTGGCGCACGAGGACAGCAAGGCCGACTACGCGGCGGAGGTCGGCGCGCTTGCCGCGTCCGGCGCAGAGCATCTCGCCGTGTTCGGCTACATCGACAAGGGCGGCAAGGGGATCATCCAGGCATCGCTTGACGCCGGCGCCTTCGACACGTTCCTGCTCGCAGACGGCATGGTCGGCGATTCCCTGGTTGAAGCCATAGGGGAGGCACTGAACGGGTCCGTGGCGACCGCACCCGGTTCCGATTCCCCGAACGCCAAGAAGTTCCAGGCGGCCGCGGCACAGGCCGGCGTCGACGGTTCCAAACCGTTTTCCGGAGAGAGCTATGACGCAGCGGCGCTGATCATCCTCGCCGCCCAAGCGGCGGGGTCGACGGATCGGGCGGCAATCCAGTCAAAGATTCTTGAAGTCAGCAACGCGCCAGGCGAGCAAATCGGTCCGGCCGAGTTGGCCAGGGGTCTGAGCCTGCTCGCCGAGGGCAAGGCGATCGATTACCAGGGTGCGACGGACGTCGAGCTGACGGCGGAAGGCGACGCGTCGAGCCCCTACAAGGAATATGAGGTCATGGACGGAGAGTTCACTACCGTGCGGGTCCATTGACCGATCGCGAGGCACGGGACCCTCGGGCGATTCCCGTCTCAGCGGCGCCCCGGCCTCGTTGCTGATCTAACGCGTACACCGGGACGGGCACCCGCATGATCCGCGTGGTGGACCTGCACAAGCATTTCGGTGGCGTGCGGGCGGTCGACGGGGCGAGCCTGAACATCGGGGAAGGGGCGATCACCGGCCTGATCGGGCCGAATGGTGCGGGCAAGACCACCCTCTTCAACGTCATCGCCGGGGTCTACCCGCCCACCTCTGGCCGCGTCTTTCTGGCCGAGGAGGACATCACGGGCCTCCGCCCGCATCAGCTCTATCGCAGGGGCGTGGTGCGCACGTTCCAGATTGCGCATGAGTTCACCACGTTAACCGTCGTCGAGAACCTGATGGCGTCGGTCGGCAACCAGACCGGCGAAAGCCTTGTCGGGGCGTGGCTGCACCGGGGCCGCGTGCGGGAGGAGGAAGCGAGGCTTCGAGGCCGGGCGGAGGAAGTGATCGAGTTCCTGAACCTCGGAGAGGTCGCCGATACGCCGGCCGGTGAACTCTCGGGCGGCCAGAAGAAGCTTCTGGAACTCGCCCGCGTGATGATGACCGGCGCCAAGGTAGTCCTGCTCGACGAGATCGGGGCCGGGGTCAACCGAACGCTGCTGCGTTCCATCTCGGGGGCCATTCTGCGGCTCAATATCCATCACGGATACACGTTCTGTCTGATCGAGCACGACATGGACTTGGTCTCGCTGCTCTGCGACCCGGTGATCGTGCTGGCGGAGGGGAAGGTCCTCGTCGAAGGTTCCCCCATGGATGTTCGGTCCGACGATCGGGTCATCGAAGCCTACCTGGGCTCCAGGTCGCGAACCGGCGGTCCCGGGGCGGCTGGTCCCGCATGAGCTTCCTGACCGGCACCGACATGTATGGCGGGTACGGCGGCGGCGACATACTGCGGGGCTGCACAGTAGCGGTCGACAAGGGCGAGATCGTGGTGATGGTGGGCCCGAACGGCGCCGGCAAGTCGACAGCCATGAAGGCCCTGTTCGGGATGGTGCGGCTCCGCCAGGGGGAGGTTCGACTGGCCGGTCAAGCCATCACCAGTCTCTCGCCGCAGAGTCGCGTGAAGCGGGGAATGGCGTTTGTTCCGCAGACCGGCAACATCTTCACGACCATGACGGTTGAGGAGAACCTGGAGATGGGCGCCTTCTTGCGCCGCGACGACATCTCGGAAAGCATGGAACGCGTGTTCGGACTGTTTCCCGCTCTCGGGGAGAAGCGTCGCCAGTCGGCCGGGGAATTGTCCGGCGGCCAGCGCCAGCAGGTGGCAATCGGCCGCGCGCTGATGACGCAACCGGCCGTGCTCATGCTTGACGAGCCCACTGCCGGCGTGGCTCCAATCGTTATGGACGAGCTGTTCGACCGGATTCTCGAAATCCGGCAGGCGGGCATCGCCGTGCTCATGGTGGAACAGAACGCCCGTCAGGCGCTGGCGATCGCGGATCGCGGGTTCGTGCTGGTGACCGGCGAGAACCGGTTTACCGACAGCGGCCGGGCCCTGCTGGCCAACCCGGAAGTACGACGCTCGTTTCTCGGCGGATGACCGGCGATGGGCGTCGACGTCGTCAATGCGATGGTCCTGTTGGCGAATTTCGTCGTCGTTCCAGCGCTTGCCTATGGATCACAGCTCGCGCTGGGCGCGCTCGGGATCACGCTCGTCTACGGGATACTGCGCTTCGCCAACTTTTCCCATGGGGACCTGATGGCGTTCGGCACGATGGTCGTGATCATGCTGACGTGGCAGCTGCAGGCGTGGGACGTCGGGCTGGGCCTCCTGCCGACCGCATTGCTGGCCCTTCCCCTTGGCATCGCCGCGACCATCGCCGTCGGCCTGGCCGCCGACCGGGCGGTCTTCCGGTTCTATCGTCTGAGACGCAGCGCGCCGATGGTGCTGGCCATTGCCTCGGTTGGTGTGATGTTCGTCCTCAACGGTGTCGTCCGGGTGGTCATCGGCCCGGATGACCGATCCTTTTCGGACGGCGCTCGCTACCTGATCAACGCGCGCGAGTTCAAGACTCTGACAGGCCTTGCCGAGGGGCTATCGATCCGCACATCCCAGGTCCTGACCCTGGCCCTGGCAGTCATCGCGGTCACGGCGCTGTTCTGGTTCCTGCGCCGTACCCGCGCCGGCAAGGCGATGCGCGCCTACTCCGACAACGAGGACCTGGCCCTTCTTTCGGGCGTCGAACCGGACCGGGTGGTCCTGCTGACCTGGGCCATCGCGGCCTCGCTTGCCGCGGTTGCCGGCACACTCTACGGGCTCGACAAGAGCTTTCAGCCGTTTACCTACTTTCAGCTCCTGCTTCCCATGTTTGCTGCCGCGATCGTGGGTGGAATCGGACAGCCGCACGGTGCGATTGCGGGCGGCTTTCTGGTCGCCTTCTCCGAAATCGCGCTCACCTACCCCTACAAGAAGTTCCTGGGTTATCTCCTCCCTGACGACATGCGTCCCGTTGGCCTCGTGCAACTCCTCTCCACCGACTACAAGCTCTCGGTCTCATTCGTGATCCTGGTCGTGGTTCTACTGTGGCGGCCGACTGGGCTGTTTCGGGGGCGTAGCTCATGAGCGGGAACGCTCGCGCCGCCATCGGTTTCGGCGTGGTCGCGGCGGCGCTCCTGTCCATCGGCCTGGGCCAGTCCTGGTCGGTCAGTCTGGCGGTGCTCAACCTATGCCTGATCTCGGCGGTGATGGCGCTTGGCGTCAATATCCAATGGGGCTACGCCGGATTGTTCAACGTGGGGACGATGGCGTTCGCCGCATTGGGGGGTCTGGCCGCGGTGGTGGTCTCGCAGCCGCCGGTCCATGAGGCCGTTTCGGCGGGCGGCGCGAGCCTGCTGCTCGCCGCCGGAGTGGCGTGTCTGACGGTGGCGCTGATCTGGCTTGCCTGCCAACGGCTGCCGGCCGGCGCCCTCCGCACCGCCGCAGTGGCGGTGGCGGCCCTCGTCGGATACTTCTCGATCAGCGCCTTCTTCAATCCGGCGGTGGAGGCGATCGAAGCCATCGACCCGTCTTCCACCGGCTATCTCGGCGGGCTCGGTCTTCCCATTGTCATGTCGTGGGCAGTGGGCGGGTTGTTTGCCGGGAGCGCCGCCTGGGCGATCGGCCGCGTGGCGCTGGGCCTACGCGCGGACTATTTCGCGATCGCCACGCTCGGGATCTCCGAGATCGTGATCGCGGTACTGAAGAACGAGGACTGGCTCGCCCGGGGGGTGAAGAACGTCACCGGGCTCGACCGCCCGGTACCCTATGAAATCGGCCTCCAGCGAGCGGACTGGTTCCAGGACCTGGTGCACTCGCTAAACCGGGACAGGCTCGCCGCATTGACCGAGTCGGAATCCGCCGCCCTGCTGCGCGAACTGGTGGTCGAGGCCTCCGGCATCTTCGTCAAGCTCTGTTACGCGGGATTGTTCGCCGCCGTCCTCCTGGTCGTGCTGCTGCTCAGCGAGCGGGCACTCCGTTCACCGTGGGGACGGATGATGCGCGCGATCCGCGACAACGAGACTGCCGCCGAGGCGCTGGGAAAGGATGTCTACCGGCGCCACATGCAGGTCTTTGTGCTTGGCTCAGCCGTGGTTGGCGTTGCAGGCGCAATGCTGGTGACTCTTGATGGCCAATTCACGCCCACCAGCTACATCCCGTTGCGGTTCACTTTCCTGATCTGGGTGATGGTGATCGTCGGGGGATCCGGCAACAATCTCGGCGCGGTGCTTGGCGGGTTCATCGTCTGGTTGAGCTGGATCGAAGCCGAGCCGGTCGCACTGTGGGCGGTCGCGACCCTGACGGCAGCGATGGCGCCGGACGATCCTTTCCGCGTCCACCTGGTCGAGGCCGCGGCGCATGTTCGGCCCATCTTGATGGGCGTGATCCTGCTGCTCGTGATGCGTTTCACCCCGCGTGGCGTCGTGCCGGAAACGGTGGGCCGTCAACGACCTCTTTCTTCCTGAACATCCTCGCGCCTACCGAACGGACCGTCGCGAGGAGAGGCCTGACGCCGAAACGCTCCGCTCCCACGCGCGACAATCCGGGCACCAACCGGTCCTGGCTGCAGCCCGAGCACGTCGGCCACGCCCGCTGTTATCCGGGTTGCGACCCATCATGCGTTCCCCGACACTGCCACCGGTGTCCCGAGGCTGGCCGACGGCCAACCGGCACATGGGGGCCTGAGCCCAAGCCGTCTGTGGTCGGATCCGGCACAAAGAGCACGCGTGACCGGATCTGCCGAGGGACCCCGGGCGCCCCACACCGTTGGCCGGCTGCGGGGCGCTCCTTGGTGCCTGACGTCGAGGACCGCGATACGGGTCTGAGGCTACGCTGGGTCGATCAACTCCATTCGCCTCGTCAAGCGTGCAGTTCCTGGGCCATGCGCGTGCCGTCGGCGGCACGTTCCCCGGATGGCGTCTTGACCTCGCTCGGGTCCTCGTGGAGCGACTTGACGATTCCGTAGGTCATCAGCAGCAGGACCACGCTGACCGGCAGGGCCGCGGCGATGGACGCCGTCTGCAGCGCCACCAGTCCGCCGGCGAGCAACAGGATGGCGGCGACCAGACCTTCACCCAGACCCCAGACGATGCGGAAGTGCTGCGGCGGGTGATCGTCGCCCATGGAAAGCATGGTCGTGATCACCAGTGTCCCGGAATCCGACGAGGTGATGAACCAAGTCGCCAGCAGGAAGGTCGCCAGGGCCGCCATGATCCAGTTGAGCCAGCTGACGGACGTCACCTTGTCGATCGTGCCGTAGAGTGCCCCGGGCAGGTCCCAATTGCGCACCAGATCGGCGATACCGGCGGTGCCGACGCCTCCTTGGGCGTTCAGCTCGAGATAGATGGCGGAACCGCCGAAGATGCACAGCCAGAAGAAGGCGATCGTGGTCGGCACGAACATCACGCCCAGCATGAACTCGCGGATGGTTCGGCCGCGGCTGATGCGTGCGATGAACATGCCGACGAAGGGAGCCCAGGAAATCCACCATCCCCAGTAGAAGATGGTCCAGCCCCCCTGCCACGCTGCAGTCCCCTGATCGTTGAAGGTCTGGAAGCCCATCGGAATGAAGTTCCACAGGTAATCACCCGCCGTCGTGACAAAGAAACCCATCAGCCACTTGAACGGACCGCCGAACAGGAAGAAGGCCAGCAGCGCGATGCTCAGCCAGATGTTCCACTCAGAGATGATGCGGATTCCCTTTCCGACCCCTGAGACGGCCGAAAGGGTTGCAACGGCCGAGATCACGGCGATCAGGACAATCTTCGTGACGATCCCCGGATCGATTCCGAACAAGTAGTTGAGCCCGGCCGCCATTTGCGACACGCCGAGGCCCAGCGAGGTGGCCACACCGAACACGGTGCCGAACACGGCCAGCAGATCGACCGCGTGGCCAGCCGGCCCGTAAATCCGGTCGCCGATGACCGGGTGCAGCGCGCTGCGCAGCGTCAGTGGCAATTTCTTGCGGAAACCGAAGTAGGCCAGACAAAGGCCAACGATCACGTAGAGCGACCAGGCGTGGAACCCCCAGTGGAAATAGGTCACGCGCATCGCAGCGACTGCGCGCTGCTCGCTCATCTGGGTAAAGCCGGCTATGTCGGCAAACGGGTTGTTGGGATAGCCCCACGGCTCCGAATTGTCGAAATAGAACATCGGCTCGGCGATGCCGAAGAACAGAATGCCGATACCCACGCCTGCCGAGAACAGCATCGCGAACCACGAGAAGTTGGAGAACTCGGGCCGGCTGTCATCGCTACCGAGCCTGATCTTTCCAAACCGGCTGAACATCAGGTACACGCAGACGAAGAGCGTAATCAGCAGCACCGACACGTAGTACCAGTTGAGCGCCGACTCGATCCATCCGCGCACGGCCGAATAAATGCTGTTGGCGAATTCCACGTTGAGGGCGGTAAAGACCACGAAGGCGATCACCATGCCCTTGGATGCCAGCCCCATCCCGCCGTGCAGTCCCTTGAAGATGCCCGCTTGGGCTACCAGACTTCGGTGTGTCGTCATGTCCACGCTCCACTTCCGTCGACACAGTACATCGTCGGCCGCGGCGGAACCAAGGAATCATCCGCAGGCGGAGCTTCTCCCGCAGACCTGGGGCCACTGCCCATGGCGCTTGGCGGAATCGCATCGGCAGCGATATTGCTTCTTTCGAGCAAGCCCGAGACAGGTCACGACGAAGACGTGGTCCCATCGAACCCGGTGTGCACGGCCTGCCGGTGCGGGGACCCATCCGCTGGCCACGCCGCCTGGCCGGTTTGGCCGCAGCGCCCGCTCAACGCCGCCGCAGCTAGCGCCGCTCGTCCTCCAGGTGCTCGCTCGGCTGACCTCCCTTAATTGAGTACTGTCGATGGACAACGTACAATTGAAACATGATCCGGTCGTTTCGACATCGCGGACTGAAGGAACTATATGAGCGCGGGCAGTCAAGCAAAGTGGCGCCCGAGCACCTCGCGAAACTCTTGCGAATCGTGACTGCTTTGGACCGAAGCACGAACCCGGAAGCGATGGATCTTCCGGGCTATCGCCTGCACCGCCTCCGCGGTCACCATGCGGTGGCGGTCTCCGCCAATTGGCAGGTGACCTTTCGGTTTGATGACGGCGATGTCGTGGATGTCGACTATGTGGATTAGCACTAGGAGGTTCTGCCATGGCAATGAGCGACCCTGTCCATCCCGGAGCCATCGTGCGTGAGGATTGCCTGAAGCCTCTGGGTCTGTCGGTCACGGAAGGGGCACGGCGGCTCGGTGTCGGGCGGCAAACGCTATCCAATCTGGTGAACGAGAAGGCTTCGGTCTCAGTCGAGATGGCCTACCGCCTGTCGAAAGCGTTCGGGTCCACACCGGAAACCTGGCTTGGGATGCAGCTGGCCTTCGACCTCGCGCAGTCACGCGATCTCGAACGGACGATCCAGGTCGAGCGCATCGCTGCCGCCTAGGGCGTACCCGCAGCCGGCATTGCCGTCATCGTCATGCCGATCGGGCATTGCGCGCCAGACGATCTGGTGCGCAGCTTCGTTGCCATCGCATAGCGCGAGTTGATGCTGCCTGCCCCGCTTGCCGGGCAGTTGGCCAACCACGCTGGTCCGAACGACGTCACCTCAGGCCAAACGCTACGCGCACCTCGTGACCGACTCGGTGAGAGAGTCAGGGTCTCGCGTTGGCGACAGCATCCGCACACATATTGCCTCTTCCGAGCGGACCCGCGGCAATTTGCTCAACCTTCGGACGGTGCGCACCGCTTTTCCGTCCAAGACCCCCGGACCTTCGGCGCGGTTTCGATTTCGGTCACCCGCCCGCGCCACGGAGCCGTACTCATGACGGGCGCCGTTACACGTGACACCGTCAAGCGGATGACAGGCGATAGGAGGCTGATCGGTTGGCTTCGAGCCGCGCGAGCCTTGGCCAAGTGGTGCTTTACGACCTGGTCGCCTGATAGGGGCCCCAGGAGGGGTCTGAAGCATCAGTGGGGGTCGGGAGTTCGCGTTCCCGGTTGCCCGTGATGTCGATCGTGTAGATCCGAATCGTGTCGGCGCTGCCCGGAGCCGGTTCAGTTCGCGCAAACGCCAGCAAACGTCCATTGGGCGCCCAGCTGGGACCCTCCACCAGAAAGCCGTCCGCGATCAGCCGCTCGCCGGTGCCGTCCGGGTGCATGAGTCCGATATAGAAGCGTCCCTTCACCGACTTCGTAAACGCAATGTAGTCGCCGCGGGGAGACCAGACCGGAGTGGTATAGCTTCCCTCTCCGAAACTGATCCGGCGGGCCACACCGCCTCCGGAATCCATCACGAACAGATGTGGTCGCCCCGATCGGTCGGAACTGAAGACGATCCTGTCTCCATCGGGGCTATAGCTCGGCGACGTGTCGATCGCGCGGCCGCGGGTCAGCTGCAGAAGATCACCGGTTGCCAAATCCAATGTGAAGACGTTGGTCACACCCTCGCGTGCCAACGACATGGCAACCTCAGTGCCCTCCGGGTGGAACCGGGGCGCGAATGACATGCCGGAGAATTGCCCCAGTTCCTCGCTTCTGCGGGCATCCAGATCGTATCGAAACACGCTCGGCTCCCGGCCCTGGTAGCTGAAGTACAGCGCTCCATTTCCGTCGGGCGAGAAGCGCGGCGTCAAAACCAGATGCGATCCATCTGTGAGGTATTCGTGGTTGGCCCCGTCCTGATCCATGATCGCGAGCCTCTTGACGCGCTCCGTCGCCGGCCCCGACTCGGCCACGTACAGGATGCGCGTATCGAAGTACCCGGGCTCACCCGTGACACGGGTATAGATTCGATCAGCCAGCACGTGCGCCATCCGGCGTGCGAGCGCCAAGGGTCCATTCAGGCGGACACCGACCATCTCCCGGCCGCCATAGACGTCCCAAGCCCGGACCGCCACCTCGATCGTCCCGTCACCCCGATCGCGAACCGACCCGGCGATGAGCACCTGAGCATCGATGATCCGCCAGTCGCGGAACCGCGGCTGCTCTGCCGCGTCCGCCGCGCTTTGCATGTACGCTTCCGGATTGATCTGCCGAAAAAGAGCCGAACTCTGGAGGTCGTTGACGACGACATCACCGATGTCGCCGGCATCCGTCGCCAACAGATTTCCTTCCACATCGAGTGTCAGGGCGAAAGGAACGGGCTCGATCCGCCCCTCGGTGATATCGATTTCCAGCGGCCCTTCCTGCGCCAGCACAGAGTGGCCGGCAACAAGCAGGACGGCGAACGGCGCCGTGAAACGGAAAAAAGCTGACATGCGTGGCATCGAGAACACCTGGCGGGCTAGCGCGGTGGACGGAAGTTTAACCGCACGCGCCGCCACAGTGGGTACTCCTCGGGCGGCAGCCCGGTGATCTTGCCAGTCCTCAGGATCGCGGCCTGGGCACTGTCAAGCAGCGGCCGCAGGAGCGCATTCCGATCGATCCGGTCGAGTTCCGCATCCGAAATGTGAAGATCGTGGATGGTGCCGTCCGGCTGCAGCTGGAAGTCCAGGCTCACGACCATGTCGTCGACCTCCTGCAGTGCCGGAGGGCGCCTCCAGTTGGCCTGGATCTGCCTCTGAATCAAGCCGTAAATCCGGGCCCGTGCGAAGCGGTCTTCGGGTGTGTCGCGCGCGACCGGCCGTGGCACCGGTTCGAGTGCCGCGAGGCGCTCCAGCGTTTCCTCCAGATTGGTCTCGGCCTCCCCGGCTTCCGGCGGTGAAGGTTCTCGTTCGGAAAGGTCACGGAGCATGTCGTCGAAACGCGATGGCGGGGGTGGCGCAGCCGGCGCGGGGGGAGGATCAGCCTGCGCCACCTGCGGGGGCATGGGTTCCGGGAGTTCGGGTTCTACGGGTTCCGGCTCGACCATCGTGGGCGCGGGTGGCGGTGGCGCCGATTCCGAAGCTGGCGGTTCGGGGCTGGGCGGCGGGGGAGCAGGAGGCGCCACCGCTACCGGTGCTGGTTTGGGCGGCGGCGGCGGGGTGTCGTCAACGGGCGCCTCGACGGCTTCGGGTTCCGGCGGGCTGGCCGCTGCGACCGGTTCCGGCGGTCGTGCGGGCGCCGGATCCGCCGGATTCTGTTCCCGCTGCGGCATCGCCGGCGGAGGCGGCGCCTCTGCCGGCTCCAGCACGGGTTCGAGAGCCTGCGCCACCTCCACGTCGATCGAGGGCGGCAGCACGATCGGCCGCGACAACGTTGGCAGGCCCACCACTGCCAAGGTCACGAATAGAGCGTGCAACAGGACCGATAGAAAGACACTCCGGCCCACGGCGTCAGGGCCCGTCGGAATTGGGCGGGACCGTGACCAGTGCCACGCGATGCCGGCCTGACGCCGAAATGAGTCCGATCACTTCCATGATCCGTCCGTAGTCTACATCCCGGTCGCCGCGTACGAACACCCGCTGACCGGACCGGGCCTCCTGAATGGCGGCCAGCTTGGCCGCCAAGGTCTCGATCTCAATCGGTGTATCGAGCAGCAGCACCCGCCCGTCGGCCTGTACCGTCACGACGATGGGTTCATCGTTGCCGGGGATGGGTTCCGCATCTGCCTCGGGGAGGTTGACGCTCACACCCGTGGTCAGCAGCGGTGCGGTGATCATGAATACGACGAGCAAGACGAGCATCACGTCGACGAGCGGGGTGACGTTGATCTCCGACATGGGGGCCCGGGTGCCCCGCCCGAGACGCGCCTTGTGCTGAACCGGATCAATGTTCAAGTTTCGTTCTCGTCAATGTGTCGCGACAGCAGCGCGCCGAGTTCACTCGCAAACGTTTCGAGACGTGCGGCATAGCGATTCAGATCGCTCGAGATCTTGTTGTACGCCACCACCGCCGGGATGGCGGCCAACAGTCCGAGCGCCGTTGCAAACAGGGCCTCGGCGATGCCTGGAGCCACCACGGCCAGCGACGTGTCCTGGCTCACGGCGATCGACTGGAAGCTGTTCATGATCCCCCAGACCGTCCCGAAGAGACCGACGAACGGTGCCGTCGAGCCGACCGTCGCGAGGAAGCCGACGTTTCTTTCGAGGGCGTCCATCTCCCGGGTGACGGTAACGTGCATCACCTGTCCAATCCGTTCACTCAGGCCCGCCGCAATGGTCCGTTGGCGCTCGGTCTGCGTGACCGACCGCTGCCACTCGTTCATGCCGGACACGAACACCGCGGCCAGCGGGTGATCGGGGCGGCTCTGGAGATGCCGGTGCAGCTCCTCCAACGAGCCCCCTGACCAAAACGTCTGCTCGAACTGATTGGCCTTGCGCTTGAGAATTCGCAGTCGGCCCATCTTCTGAATGATCACCGCCCAGCTCCAGACCGAGGCCAGGACCAGCACGACCAGTACGGCCTTTACCACGATGTCGGCCTGCAGCACCAAGCCCCAGATCGTCAGATCGATGTCACCCGTGGTGGTGAGAAATTCGTCCATGTACCTGAAGATGTCCGGAATTACGGTCGGGTCAAGTTGGCAATTGCCGCTGCTACGCGAGCGGGCCAGCGACGCGGGCGCCCTTCCCTTGTCACGCAGGCCAAGGTCAGCGCGAACTCCACCAGCACCACGTCTCGACTACAAACGGTTTGCGAAAGCCGCAGCCTGGCCCCGCTTGCGGAATCCGTTCTGGTATGCACTTCGAGCGCGTCGTCAAGGCGAGCCGGGGCGTGAAATTGCACATGCATCTCGCGAACGACAAAAAACACGCCGAGCTCGGCCAGCATGAGCGTGTGCTCGATGCCGAGGCAGCGCAACATCTCCGTCCGGGCCCTCTCCGCGTAGCGGAGGTAGCCCGCATGATAAACGATGCCACCTGCGTCGGTATCTTCAAAATAGACCCTGATCGGCAGGATATGCGTACCGTTCCGAAAGCAACCGCTTGTCGGAACAGCATCATCCGTCATCGGCAGAGCCAGTTTCGGCGGCAGCATCCGCCGGGAACAATCCGGGAATGGTCCCCGGACGGGGCGGTTTCAGGCCCAACCGCCTCCAGGCCAATCCGGCCGCGACACGTCCGGCTGCGGTCCGCTGGACAAAGCCTGCCTGCAGGAGAAACGGCTCCACCACGTCCTGAAGCGTCTCGACTTCCTCCGAGAGCGCTGCGGCCAGCGATTCGATCCCGACCGGCCCGCCTTCGTAGCTTCGGACCAGGCAGTCGAGGTAGCGGCGGTCCAAGGCATCCAGCCCGTCGGCGTCGATGTGAAGCTGCTCCAGTGCGGATTCGGCATCGTCCTTGACGACCGCATTTGCGCCCCGGACCGTCGCGAAGTCCCGGACGCGGCGGAGCAGCCGCGCGGCCACCCGAGGCGTACCGCGTGCCCGTCTGGCGATTTCGGCGGCGGCATCCGGGGCAAGGTCCAAGCCGAGGAGCGCGGCGCCGCGGGCAACGATCTGCTGCAGTTCCTCCGGTCTGTAGAAGTTGACGTGAAACGGAATGCCGAACCGTTCACGCATCGGGTTTGAGACGCGCCCGACGCGGGTGGTGGCACCGACGACCGTGAACGGCGGCAGCTCGATTCGCATGGTGCGGGCGCTCGGGCCGCGTCCGATCATGATGTCGAGGCGGAAATCCTCAAGGGCCGGATAGAGGGTTTCCTCCACGGTGACGGGCAGCCGGTGAATCTCGTCGATGAACAGGACGTCGCGCGGGTCGAGGTTGGTCAGGATCGCGGCGAGGTCGCCCGGCCGCCCGAGTGCCGTACCTGACGTCGCCAGGATGCCGGTCCCGAGCTCCTCCGCGATGATGTGCGCGAGGGTCGTCTTGCCGAGACCCGGCGGCCCGTACAGCAGGACATGGTCGAGTGCCTCGCCGCGCGTGCTTGCCGCCTGGATGAACACTCGAAGGTTCGCGAGATTGCGTTCCTGCCCGACAAATTCATCGAACCGGGTGGGCCGGAGCGCTCGGTCTGCGGACTGTCGCGGTCCGCCAGCCACCACCCGCACCGCGTCGACAGGCTCGCCCCCGCTCATCGGGCTATTGCCTGGAGCGCATGCCTGACGAGAACCTCCGCACTGACATCGGGATGCTGCGCCTGCGCACTCGACAGCGCCCCCACCGCCTCAAGTCGCCCGTACCCGAGGGCAACGAGAGCCTCGACGGCATCGCGGTAGGCGTTTGCATCGGAGCCCGGGCCAGCGTCGGGAGCGGTCGGAAGGGTGCCGACGCGGTGCTTGAGTTCCGAGAGGATGCGCGAGGCGGCCTTGGCGCCGATCCCTTCGGCCCGCGCGATGGCCTTGGCGTCGCTCGCGGCCACGGCCTGTTCGAGCTCGGCAGGCGCCAGCGCGTCAAGTGTCGCCAGCGCGGTCTTGGCACCAATCCCCTGGACGGTAAGCAGGGCCCGGAACCAGCTTCGCTCGGCATCGTTCCGAAACCCGAAGAGCTCGACCGCATTGTCGCGGGCACTCGTATGCACCAGGACTTCCGCCTCCGGCCGGGCACTGAGCAGCCAGCCTAGCGTGCGGCGGGTGCACGTCACCTGGTAACCGACTCCGCCCACGTCGATCAAGGCCCAGCCGTCCCCCGTCGAATCCAGAATGCCCCGCAGCTTGGCGATCACGGGCAGCCACCCGTGATGACAAGCCTCGCGTGCGACCGGGCGTGGCTCGCGTGGCAGATCGCGACCGCCAGGGCGTCCGACGCGTCATGGGTCTCCAGGGTGGCCTTTGGCAGCAATGCCCGGACCAGTGCGGCCACCCGCTCCTTGCTCGCATTGCCCTGTCCGGTCACAACCCGCTTGACCGTGGCCGGCGCGTATTCGTGCACGGGCATCTGGCGCCGGGCTACGGACACGAACACGGCGCCGCGCGCCAACCCGAGTGCCAGTGTCGACCGCGGGTTGCGGTTGACGAAGATCTGCTCGAGTGCGGCCTCCGAGGGGCCGTGCGCCTCGAGCACCTTGCCGAGCTCGCAATCGAGGTGCCCCAGGCGTTCGGCCATCGTCTGCTTCGGGTTGGTCCGGACTGCCCCCGACGCCACAAAGGCGAAGTTCCGGCCCTTCACATCGATGATCCCCCAGCCGGTACGGGTCAGACTCGGATCCAGACCGATCAAACGCATAGGCTCGGGCACAGCGCGTCAGGGATCCGTTGTGCGCGCCCGAGTCAGGTGGATTCTCGCAGTTTCTCGAGGACCTCGTCGGACACTTCCAGGTTGGCGGAGACGGACTGCACGTCGTCATTGTCTTCCAGCACCTCGATCATGCGGAAGAGCGTCCGCGCCTGATGCTCATCCACCGGCACCATCGTGTGCGGGACCCACTCCAGACGAGCGCTGGTCGGGGTTCCGAACTGCTCGCTCAGGGCATCCCTAACCGCGCCGAACGTGTCCGACTCGGTCCGAACCTCGTGCATGTCGGCGCCGGAAATCACATCGTCGGCACCGGCCTCGGCCGCGGCTTCCAGCATGCTGTCAGCATCGGCCGTGTCGGCCGCGTAACGGATCACTCCCTGACGCGAAAAGGCGAAACCGACGCTGCCGGTCTCCCCGAGCGTGCCCCCATGCTTTCCGAAGGCCGCGCGCACCTCCGAGACCGTTCGGTTCCGGTTGTCGGTCAGGGCCTCGACGATGACGGCCACACCGCCCGTGGCATGGCCCTCGTACCGGACCTCCTGGTAGTCACTTCCCGCCGCCGGACCCTGCGCCTTCTGAATCGACCGCTCGATGCGGTCCTTCGGCATGTTCTCCGCCCGAGCGGCCAGCACCGCGGTGCGGAGCCGGGGATTCTTGTCGGGATCCGGGAGTCCGGACCGGGCGGCGACCGTGATCTCGCGCGAGAGCTTCGAAAAGATCTTGGACCGCTTGGCGTCCTGCGCGCCCTTGCGATACATGATGTTCTTGAATTGCGAATGACCGGCCATGAGCTTTTCGACAAGTTCCTGCAATGCTGACGTCAACGACGAAATTTATCATACGACCATTGGCCACGGGCCTCACGAAGCGCCATGGACCTGCCATCGGTCCGCTGCCTCGGACCCGCGGTCCGATACCTGGCCCGCTTCGGGCGTTCCCCCGTTCCGGCGTCCCCTCCCTGCCCTGACAATCGCCCGCCAAGAAAGGCGGCGCCGCACTCGTGGAACGAATGCAGCGCACCGCGCGCTCGCCGGAGGTCTCGCCCCGCGTTATGGCAGAGGCCGTCAGTCAGGTGGACGGCGTCGCCGCTCTCGAGCTTCCGGTCGTTCGCCAGCCATGCTCGCTGCCGATCCGGACCGCCGGTCACCCGTCGATCCAGCGAGGCCCGCCAGCTAGGCCGGCGCGTGGGCCGGTCTCGGGGTGTCCTGCCGGGCGGCTCGCGCCTTCAGTTGCGCGACGAGTGGTGGGCAACGGGTCTTGTCGTCGTGCAGGACCTGGCAGTCCAGGCAGTAGAAGCATTCGCTCATGTTGATCTTGCCGGACCGGTCGATGGCGCCGGTGGGACAGACGGGCCCGCAGGCCTGGCAGGGACTGCCGCACTCGGGGCGGCGCCGGAGGAACGAGAACACCCGGATCCGGCCGAGGATCGCGAGGCCGGCACCAAGGGGACACAAGAAGCGGCAGAAGGCGCGCTCCACGAACAGCGCGAGAATCAGGAGCCCGCCCGCCCACAGCACCGCCGCCGTCGGCGCGTCGAAGCGGAGCGTGATCGCGGTCTTGAACGGCTCGATGCCGGCCGCCCACGCCGCCCACTCGAAATCCACGAACGTAAGCACAAGGAGGACGGCCAGAACCGCGTACTTCACGCCGGAGAGTCGCTTGGTCCAGAGCGGCGGTATGTGCGGCCGCCGGACCCGGAACGTCCGCGCGAGACGACCCAGCAGTTCCTGCATGGCTCCGTAGGGACACAGCCAGCCGCAGAAGAGCGAGCGACCCCAGAATGGCAGGGTCACCAGTGCCGCAATGCCAACGATCGTGATCAGTGGCTCCGCGAGAAATCCGGCGAACCCGCCGCCGTAGAACGGAACCTGGACGACGTTCATGAGGTGGAGGACCGTGAGCTGCCCTCCCGCCACGATCCCGAGCCAGCCGACGATCCAGACGAGGAGACCGATCCGGATGACCCGATAGAGGGTGCGGTTGCGCACGATTAAGCGCTGGAAGGTGAGTGTCAGGATGACCGCGAGCGCCGTCGCAAACCCCAGCGCCACGGTCACGGGCTGGTCACGCCAGATGCCCTGCCAGTCCAGTCCGCTGTCCAGCGCAGCCGCAGCGGTCTCCACCGGTGGCAGCGGCAGCGGTTCGGCACGCACGTAACGGGCCGGGATGGCGTAGGTGACCGGGAAGACCGCGGACGCCGGCACGGCGTCTTCCGGCGCCCCCCGGGCCAGGTCACCGTCGACCACGTACTCCAGGCTCCATGGTCGTGTGGGATCCGGCCCGGTCCCGGGAGCGAAATAAAACAATCCCTGGTCGTCCAGGGTGGGAGCCTCGGCGATGTGGTGGAAGGGAAGCGCCTTGAAGAGTTCCGGCGTCAGCGCGATCGTGCGATCATCCTGGCGAATGCGGAGGTTGTCGTACACCTCCGGCGCGACGGCAGTGGCGCGCGTGTCCCGGAAACCAATCGGCCCGCGGAAGCCGACCCAGATGACCACGTCCCCGACCGAACGGCCCGCGGACACGTACTGGTCGTACCAACGACGGTCAAGGATGTTGATGCCGATACCGGCCGGGGTAACGAACGCCGCATAGACCTCGGCAACCGGCTCATCTGCGCCGGCGTATCGGACCGACCTCGGGAGCGCCGTGTTGGCGTCTCCTTCAAGCGCAGCCTCGAGTTCCCCGACCGTAACCGTGCGGGAGGCTATGGAGCTGTCCTCCAACAGCGACGCCCACGGCTGTGCCGTCATCTGCTCGAGATCAAGCACCCGACCCAGGTCATCCGCGGACAGGACGGACCCCCGGTCACGCATGACCTTGCGTGAACCACGCATGATGGCGTCCATGAACAGAAGCGACGAGGTCGTGATCCGGGAGATGGCGTCGACAGGCACGAGATCCGACGTGTCGCCGGCGGTCTCGCGCATGGCGATCGCCTCGCCTTCCAGGACCGAATCCGACAGCCCGAGCCGCATGCTGATCCCGCGGGCGGTGTCGATCTCGGTGTACTGCGTCAGGTACTGGTGAAAGTCCTCGTCCGTCCGGCCGAGGATGGCGATCGGCTCCACGTGGGCGAGCAGCCGCACGCCCGAGAGCACGCCGTCCTTCCGCACGCCGACCATGAGATGAAATGGCCGCCGCGAGTAGCCCAATCCGCGCACCGTGTCATACGTCTCGAACACGTACCCCACGAGTTGGCCGCCCTGGTAGACGTCTGCACTTGGAAAATCGCCCGGAACGAGTTCGAACGAATCTGCACCTGGGAACACGTACTGGATCGTTTCGTCGTTCAGGTAGGTCGCAAGAAACGAGTCCGTGCCGGGCGCGGTCGTGGCCTCTTCGGGCTCGTCCTCCTTGGCCTGTTGCAGGATCGTGGGACCTTGCGCCGACGCCGGCCAAGCGTGCAGCAGCACGAGGAGGAGCAAGCCCGCGCCCGCAAGCAGTCGCCCACGGCAGCCGCCGTGTCCGGCAACAGTAGTACCTGGCATCCCCGAACCCCCTCTTGTCGGATCCTGCAAGGCCGAGAGCAAACTCCTTCGTGCAGGAGATGTCGGACAGCTGTCTGGATGCGCGTTCCAAGACGACTCGGCCTCGCACCAGAATATAGCCTCAGTGGGCCCGCTTGCGGTCCTAGCTCCGGCGTTACCGCTTTCTCGACCCGCCGGCAATCGTCTATGACAGCCAGCGCTTCCGGCGGCGATAGTGCTTGGCGTCCCGGAACCCTCGCCGGCCCGACTCGCCAAGGCCCAGGTAAAACTCTTTCACATCGGAGTTCTCGGTGAGCTCCTCGGACGCGCCTTCCATGACGACCCGGCCGTTCTCGAGGATGTAACCGTAGTCCGAATGCTTGAGCGCGGCATGGGTATTCTGCTCGGCAAGGAGAAAGCTCACCTTCTCCTCCCGGTTGAGACGGTCGACGATGCCGAAGATCTCGGCCAGTAACTGCGGCGCCAACCCCATGGACGGTTCGTCGAGCAGGATCATCCGCGGGCGCGCCATGAGCGCCCGGCCGATCGCAGTCATCTGCTGCTCGCCGCCCGAGATGTAGCCCGCTTGCGTGTGCCGGCGGTCTCGGAGCCGCGGAAAATAGGCGTAGGTCTTGTCCAACTGCTCCCGTCGTTCCGCCCGACTTTCGCTGCGGGTGTACGCCCCCAACAGGAGGTTCTCCTCGACCGTCAGGTGCTCGAAGCAGTGGCGGCCTTCCATGACCTGCACGAGGCCTTTCCGCACGAGATCGGACGGGGTGAGCGAGTCCGTCTCCGTGCCGTCGTACACGATGCTGCCCCGGGTGACCTCACCCCTCTCCCCCTTCAGGATGTGGGAGATGGCCTTCAGCGTCGTGGTCTTGCCGGCGCCGTTGGCGCCGAGCAGTGCCGTGATCCCGCCGCGGGGCACGCTCAGGGACACACCCTTGAGCACGAGGATCACCCGGTTGTAGACGACCTCGATGTTGTTGGCCGACAGCAGCGGGCCGGACGCGTCATCCGGGCCCGTCGCTGTCGCGGCGTCGGTCATCAGGACTCGCAGGTCCGCGGCGTGATGCCCTTCTCGGCGGCGTACTTCGCGGCCGACTCCTCGATCATCCCGCGCACCAGGTCACGATCGGGCTCCAGCCAGTCGGACGCCGTTTCGAAGGACTCACCCGTCCATCGCACGAACAGGACCTTGCCGCCACCCTCGTGGTCGGCGCAGCTCACGCTGATCGGCGGCACCAGGTTGGTGGCGCCGGCGGCCGCTATGTCGGCGTCGGTGAGGTCCATGTTCTCGATCCCCCAGCGTACCTCCTCACCGCTGAGCGCCCGGGCACCGAACTCGCCCATCGCCGTGCGAATGGCCTCAACGGTCACGAAGGCATTGATGACCCCGCGGTTGTAGAAGCCGGTGCCGACCGCCTCGCGAGGACCCGTGCCGTCGCCGGCATCGTGCACGTGCGTGATGATGTCCTGCATCAACTGGAAGTCGGTCCCGTTGTTGTGGAAGGTCGAACACGTGTAGCCGACGGCCGCGTCACCAGCCGGAACCGTGTCCTGCTCGGCGCAGGACCACCAGACGCCGACGATCTTGTCGGCGGGTACCCCAACGCGGGCAGCCTCCTTCAGGGCGGTCTGGTTCATGACCCCCCAACCGCGGAGAATCACGTAGTCCGGCCGATAGCGCCGCACGTTCAGCCAGACGGCCTTCTGGTCGATGCCGGGGTGCACGACCGGGAAATGCTGCACCTCGAAGCCGTAGCGCTCGGCCTGCTTCGCCAGGACCGGCGCCGTCTCCTTGCCGTAGGCCGAGTCGTGGTGGACGTTGGCGATCTTCAGCCCGTCCAGGTTCTCGAAGCCGCCCTCCAGGCTCGCGATGTAACGGATCTTGGCGGTGTTCTGGCTCCAGTAGTTCACCATCAGCGGAAACACGTACGGGAATACCCGTCCGTCGCTTGCGTCGGTGCGGCCGTATCCGAGAGTAATGAGCGGGATCTTGTCGGCCGGCAACCGGTCGATGACCGCGTAAGTCAGCGGCGTGCCCAGCGGGTTGAAGACTGACGCGCCGCGCTCGCCCCGATTCTTCAACCGCTCGTAGCACTCGACAAAGCGGTCCGGCTTGTAAGCGGTCTCGCACTCCTCCCAGGCGATCCGCACCCCCTCGATACCGCCGTCACGGGCGTTGATCATCTTCAGGTAATCGACGAACCCGTCCTGAAACGGGATTCCACCGACCGCATACGGACCCGTCCGGTAACTGGTGATGGGGATGAACTGCTCGGCGCCGTCGCCGGACTGATCTTGCGCCACTGCCGGCACCGGCGCCGCCAAGACCAAGGCGGCCAAGGCAACAAACATGCACTTGTGCATGGCTTACTCCCGATTTTCTCAATCAGTAAGGGAACGGCCAGAGTCTGAGCTTTTCCTTGACGATTTGCCACAGCCGCGCCAGGCCGAGAGGCTCGACGACAAGGAACAGGATGATCAGGCCGCCGAAGATGACGAACTCAAGATGGGCAATGGTTTCCGCGGAAAGCGCGCTACCGAACACGCCGCTCGCGTTGGCGATGAAGATTGGGAGCAGCACGATGAACGCCGCGCCGAGGAATGAGCCGAGAATGCTGCCGAGCCCGCCGATGATCACCATGAACAGAATCTCGAACGAACGCAGCACGTCGAATGCCTGCGGCTCGACGGTCCCGAGATAGACGTACGCCCAGAGCGCACCCGCCACGCCGCAATAGAACGAACTGACCGCGAACGCGGTGAGCTTCGTTGCCATGAGGTTGATTCCGATGGCTTCGGCCGCGACGTCCATGTCGCGCACTGCCATCCAGGCCCGCCCCAGTTCGCTGCGAACCATGTTCTTGGCCATGATCGCCATCCCGGCCACGATGCAGAGAGTCAGCAGATAGCGGGACACCGCGCTCTCGAAGCTGTAGCCGAGCAGGGTCATTGGCGGCGCGGTGATCACGCCCGAAGTGGAGTAGTTGGTAAACCAGCCGACGTGCGTGAACAGCCATTCGATGAAGAATTGGGCGGCTAGGGTGGCGACCGCCAGGTAAAACCCCTTGATGCGGAGGGACGGGAGTCCAAACAGGATTCCGACCCCGGCCGCGGCCAGCCCCGCTACGACGAAGGACACCAGGAACGGCACCTCCGGCACGCGTACCTCGAGGTTGTACGCTGCAAAGGCGCCCACGGCCATGAACGCCGCGGTTCCCAGCGACAGCTGCCCGGTATATCCGGTCAGGATGTTCAAGCCGATCGCGGCCAGCGAAAACACCAGGACAGGCGTCAGCACGGAACGCAGCCAGTACTCGTTGGCGAAGAGTGGAATCACCACGAACGCCACCACCAGGAGAATGGCAATCCCGATCCGGTCCTGGCGGATCGGGAAGATGGCGCGATCAGCGGCGTAGGTCGTCTTGTACTGGCCGGTCTCGCGGTAAAACACGTTCAGATCCTCACACGCGTTCGATGATCTTTTCGCCGAAGAGGCCCTCGGGCCGCACCATCAGCACGAGCATCGCCAGCATGTACGGGAACCAGTTTTCCAGCCCGCCACCCACGAACGGGCCCAAGTACACCTCGGCCAGCTTCTCGCTGGCCCCCACGATCAGGCCGCCCACGATTGCGCCCGGGATCGAGGTGAAGCCGCCGATGATCATCACCGGGATCGCCTTGAGCGCCACCAGTGAGATGGAGAACTGCACGCCGAGCTTGGAGCCCCACACGAGGCCGGCCACGAGGGCCACGAACCCCGCCACGGACCAGACTGCGACCCAAACGTGATGCAGGGGGATGCCGATCGACAGGGCCGCCTGATGGTCATCCGCCACGCCGCGAAGCGCCCGCCCCATCGTGGTGGTGCGGAAGAACACGCCCAGCCCGGCCACGAGGAGGGCCACGACGGCGGCGGCGACCAAATCGAAGTGGCTGACCAGAATGGGCCCCAGCCACAAACCCCGATCGGGAATTCCGAGATCGAGGACGTGCACTTCCGTACCCCAGACGGTCTGGCCAAGGCCCTCCAGGAAGTAGGCCAGCCCGATGGTCGCCATGAACAGGATGACCTGGGGTTGGTTCACCATGTGTCGGAACACAAAACGTTCCACGGCGAAGGCGAGCACCACCATCACGGCCAGCGTGATCACGGCTGCCAGCAGCATCGGCGCACCCAGCTCCAGCACGCCCACGAAGGTCAGCGCCGCAAACAGCACCATGGTGCCTTGGGCAAAGTTGAAGATGCCTGATGCCTTGTAGATCAGCACGAAACCGAGGGCGACAAGCGAGTACAGCGTGCCCGACAGCAGGCCGCCAATCAGCACCTCGAGGAAGAAGTAAAGCTCGTCCATCACGCGTCCGGTCTCAGTGCTCGTGCGCAGTTCCGAGGTACGCGTCAATCACCGTCTGGTCACGGCGCACGTCGTCGGGAGCGGCGTCGGCAATCTTGCGGCCGTAGTCGAACACGGCCACCCGGTCGGAAATATCCATCACGACGCCCATGTCGTGCTCGACGAGGATCAGGGTCGTGCCATGAATCTCGTTGACGTCCAGGATGAACCGGCACATGTCCTCCTTCTCTTCGAGGTTCATGCCGGCCATCGGTTCATCGAGCAGCAGGAGCTCCGGTTCCGCCGCCAAGGCCCGGCCGAGCTCCACCCGCTTCTGCATCCCGTAGGGGAGCTCGCCGACGGGAGTTCTCCGGACCGAGGGAATCTCCAGGAAGTCGATGATTTCCTCGGCCCGGCGCCGATGCTCGATTTCCTGTCGGCGCGCCCACCCCAGCTGCAAGGCCTCGCTGAGGATGCCGCGGCGCATCAGGCTGTTGCGCCCCGTCATGATGTTGTCGAGCGCCGACATGCCCGGGAACAGCGCGATGTTCTGGAAGGTCCTCGCAATACCGAGACGGGCGACCTCATACGGTTTCATGCGTGGTGGCCGTTCCTCGCCCTTGTGGCGAACGACACCGGAAGAAGCGGTGTAGATGCCGCTGATGATGTTGAATAGCGAGCTCTTGCCGGCGCCGTTCGGCCCGATAATTGCGAGCCGTTCGCGCGGCTGGACCGCCACGCTCACATCCTGCAGTGCCCGCAGGCCGCCGAAGGAAAGGTGAATGTTCTCGAGCGCAGTGACCGGAGGGCCGCTGCCGATCTCGCGTTTCATGCCGCCGCCGCCACGGGAGCGGCTTCATCCACGTCCCAGATCTGCACGTCGGCCTCAATCGTCCCCCGCCGGCCGTCCTCGAAGGTGACCTCGGCCGCTACGCGGCAAGAGTCCCGACCCGCGTACAAGGCTTCCACGAGCTCGCCATAGTTTTGACCGATCACGGTCCGACGGACCTTTCGGGTTCGGGTGAGTTCGCCGTCGTCGGCGTCGAGTTCCTTGTGGAGGACGAGAAAGCGTCGAATCTGGGAGCCGCGCAGCGCCGGATCCGCGCCGAGGTCGGCGTTTACCTCGCGGATCGCACCGCGCACCAGCTCATACACCTCCTTTTGCCGTGCAAGATCGGTGTATCCCGAGTACGCGATACCGCGGCGCTCAGCCCAGTCGCCCACCGCCTCAAGGTCGATGTTGATCATGCAGCAGGCCATGTCGCGCTCGTGCCCGAAGGCCACCGCCTCGCGGATCCACGGGTGGAACTTGAGCTTGTTCTCGATGAACTTGGGTGCGAACAGCGTACCGTCGGTGAGCGCTCCCACGTCCTTGGCCCGGTCGACGATCCGCAGGTGCCCGGCTTCGTCGAAGTACCCCGCATCCCCGGTTCGCACGAAGCCGTCCTCGGTCATTGACTTCGCCGTCGCATCGTCGTCCCGGTAGTAACCCTGGAACACGCCATCGCCGCGGAACTGAACCTCCTGGTCCTGGATTCGGACCTCGACCCCGGGGAACGTGGCGCCGACCGTGTCGGCCCGCGCTTCCGCATCGGCCTGAATCGTCACGTAGACCGAGGCTTCGGTCTGGCCGTACAGCTGCTTGAGGTTGATCCCCAGCGACCGGAAGAAACGGAACACATCAGGCCCGATCGCCTCGCCGGCGGTGTAGGCCACGCGGATGCGGCCCAATCCGAGTACGTCGCGGAGCGGTGCGTAGATCAGCAGATCGCCCACCGCATACTGCAGTCTCTGCAGCGGGTTGACCCGGTTCCCGTCAAGAATGTCGCAGCCAACGCGCCGGGCCACGCCCAGGAAGTAGGAAAACAGGCGACGCTTGACCAGGGCGGCATTCTCCATGCGGACCATGAGGGAAGTCAGCATGTTCTCGAAGATGCGCGGTGGGGCGAAGTAGTAGGTCGGGCCGATTTCGCGCAGATCGGTCAGCACGGTCTCCGGCGACTCGGGGCAGTTCACGCAGAACCCGGCGATATGGCACTGCGCGATCGAAAACACGAAATCACCCACCCATGCCATTGGCAGGTAGGCCAGCACCTCGTCGCTGTGGGTCAAGCTGTCGAACTTGACCGCGCGCCGGGCCGGCTCGATCAGGTTGGCGTGCGTGAGCAGCACCCCTTTGGGTCGGCCGGTGGTGCCGGACGTGTAGAGGATGGCCGCGATATCCGTGGGGCGGCCGCGGGCGACTTCCCGCTCGTAGTCTTCGGGGTCCCGGCCATGCAGACCCTTCCCGGCCTCGGCGACGGCAGCTAGGTTAACCAGTCCTTCGACCTCGTCGTACCGCTCAAGACCACGCGGGTCGGTGTAGACGATCGCCCGCAATTCGGGGAGGCGGTCACGGACCTCAATGAGCTTGTCGACCTGCTCCTGATCCTCGACCACGGCAATCCGCACGCCGGCATGTTCGCAAACATAGGCAATCTCTTCGGCGACCGAATCCTGGTAACACGGAACGGGTATGGCACCGATGGTCTGACCGGCAGTGAACGACCAGTAGAGGTGCGGCCGGTTGTCCCCGATGATCGCAAAGCGGTCGCCGCGATCGAGGCCAAGAGAGCGGAGCCCGAGCGCCAGGTGCCGCACCTCCTCGGCAACCTCGGACCACGTCCATGTCTGCCAGATCCCGAATTCCTTCTCGCGGTAGGCGGGCCGATCACCCAGGTGTTCGGCGTTCGCCCGCAGAAGCCTCGGGAATGTGTTTGCAGCGGGTTTTCCAGCCATAGTCTCTGCGTCGTGCGAGGGGGAGAGGCCTGCAGTGGCGATGGCACTGCAGGAACACGATTCTCGTTGGCCCGCGAAGTTGTGGCCCGGACCCGTGGCGGAATGCTTGGGCTCGGTGGGGGCCGGCCCGGAATCAGCCCAGATGGCGATGCCACAGCCAGCGTATGTGTCTACCACACAGGCCCTTGGTTTTCCACGGATAGAGCCCGTCATGCGGGCGAAAACACTGTAGCTTGCACTTGCGTGCGGTCTGCGCGAGCATCGCTGCCCTGAACCGGAGGGTCCCGCTTCCATGACCCGCTTCTTCGCCGCCCTCCTACTGGTGGGCGTGGCCGTCGCAACCGGCCCAGCCTGGGCGGCCGACACGTTTCTTCGCATGGTCTCGGGGCCGGCTGGCGGGAACTGGTACCCCCTCGGCGCCAAGCTCATGGAAATCGTCGGTACCGGCCTTGACCAAGTGGTGACGTCCAATGCCCCTGGCGGCGGCGGGGCCAACGTGCAGGACATCAACCGCGGCGACGCCGAGATCGGCTTCAGTTACGGGCACACCGTCTACCGCGCCTTCTCCGGCGTTGACCGCTCCGGCAAGGAGCACCCCAACCTCCGGTTCGTCGCGACGCTGTATCCCGCCGCCCTGCAAACCGCGGTGCCGGCCGACTCCGACATTGTGTCCTACTTCGATCTACAGGATCGCAATATCAGCCCCGGCAAGGCCCGCTGGTCCGGTTTCGAGGCCGTGCAGCTGCTCCTTTCCTATTACGGGTTCGGAGTTGACGACGTTCGCGCCAACGGCGGCACGGTGCACCACGTGTCGTACAGCGATTCCGTGGCGCTGATGCGCGACGGGCACATCGACGCCTTCTCCGGCCTCACCAGCGTCCCGCAGGCGTCCTTCATCGATCTCAATTTCAGCGTGGGAATCCGGTTCCTGCCAGTCGAGGATGACGTTCGTACGCGTTTTCTCGCCGAGAATCCCGGATACGTCGACAGCGTGATCCCGCAGGAGGCATATGAGGACCAGTCCGGCGACGTGCCGACCGTAGGGGCCACGACCGTCCTCATCGTCAACAAGGATGTTCCCGAAGAGGTGGTCTACGGCGTGACCCGCCTGCTGTGGGAACGTCATGCGGATCTCGCTGCCGTGAGTCCGACCTGGAAAAACGCCAGGCGGGAAGATGCCCTGCAGGCAGCGATCATCCCGCTCCATCCCGGGGCGGAACGCTACTACACGGAACACGGCCTGCTCCCCTAGCAGGGCCGGCACACCATGAGCGGACGGGAACGCTCCGGCCCCGACAACCTGTCACTTCTTGAACAGGCGCTCCGACACCCGGGCGCCAACCTTGCCCGGACGGTCGCCTGCACGGTGGCAGCGCTCAGCATCGCGCTGGCGTTGTTCCACCTTTTTTGCGCGCTGTTCGGAACTCCGGAATCGCGAGCCTTCCGCTCCACCCACCTGGTGGTCATGCTGGTGCTCGCGTTCCTCCTGCGGCCGCTCGGCCGCGCCTCGCCGCTTGATCCGGTCGTGGTGCCGGGCGATCCGGGCAACACGCGCCGGATGATGGGGTTCGCCGCCGATCTCTCCCTCGCCGCTCTCGGCATCTTCGTGCAGGTCTACACCCTGTTCGATCTCGAGGCGTTCCTCATGCGTCAGGGGGACATCACCGACACCGACATGGCCGTGGGCACGCTGATGGTCATCCTGGTGCTCGAAGCGACCCGCCGGATGGTCGGGTTGGCCATGGTGGCGGTAGCAGGCTTCTTCGTGGCACACGCCCTGTACACGCCCCACTTTCCCGGCTTCCTGTACGGGCCACCGACCTCGTTCCGAAAGTTCGTCGACTTCGTCTTCATGCGCACCGAGGGGATCTTCGGGATCCCCATCTACGTGGCGTCCACGTACATCCTCCTGTTCATCCTCTTTGGCGCGATCCTGCTGCGCTCGGGCGCGGGCCGGTTCTTCATCGATTTCGCGGTGTCGTTGACCGGCCACCGAATCGGCGGCCCCGCCAAGGCGTCCGTGGTGGCGAGCAGCTGCCTGGGGACGGTCTCCGGATCCGCCGTTGCCAACGTCGTGACGACCGGGCCGTTCACGATCCCCCTCATGAAGCAGATCGGCTACCGACCCCGGTTTGCCGGGGCGGTGGAGGCCTGCGCGTCGTCCGGCGGCCAGATCACACCACCGATCATGGGCGCAGCTGCGTTCCTAGTCGCCGAGTTCCTGCACATCAGCTACCTCTGGGTCATCGTCGCCGCGATCATTCCGACGGTTCTCTACTTCACAACCGTGTATTTCATGGTGCATCTGGAGGCCGAGCAGCACGGGATTGGTCGCATCGATCGCGACCAGCTGCCGAAGTTCCGTGAGGTCCTCGCCCGGGGATGGCACCTGCTGCTGGCCCTGGGTGTCCTCCTTGGCCTCCTGTTCGCTGGCTACACGCCGATGCTTGCGGCGTTCTGGTCGATCATCGCGCTGGTCGGCCTGAGCTTTCTCCGGCGTGACACGGCCATGACAGCCGTGGACCTGTTCGCGGCCCTGGAAACCGGCGTGCGGAACACCGTGCCGGTGACCATCGCGTGTGCCTGCGCCGGAATCATCATCGGTTCGATCTTCACGTCGGGACTGGGCCTGAAGTTCACCTATTCCGTGATCGACCTGGCCGGGGGGAGCCTGCCGATTCTCCTGTTCCTCACCGCTGTCGGCGCGATCATCCTCGGCATGGGCATGACCACCACGGCGGTCTACATCACCGTCGCCGCCCTGGTTGTTCCCGCCCTCATCGAAATCGGCGTCGTGCCCATCGCCGCGCACTTCTTCGCCCTTTACTTCGGCGTCGTATCCTCCATTACACCACCCGTGGCGCTGGCCTCCTTCGCTGCAGCCGCGGTCGCCGGCGCACCGCCGATGGCGACCGCGGTCGAATCCGCCCGTATCGGAATCGCCAAGTACCTGGTGCCGTTCGCATTCGTGTACAACCCGTCGCTGCTTCTGGAAGGACCGGTCTGGATGACCGCAATATCCCTGCCGCTTGCGCTGGCCGGAGTCTGGTCCCTGTCCCTGGCGCTGGAAGGATGGTACCGCGGGCCGCTCCCGCCCGCGCTGCGAATCGTGTTGGTCGTCACCGGCGGACTGCTCTTCCTGCCGCCACAGGCGGTGATCGCAGGCCTGCCGGCGTGGTGGCTGGTGGCAATCGGGGGAACGGTTCTGGTCCTCGTGGCCCTGGGGAGGAGGCGCGGGCTCCTGCGCTCGGCACCATCGCCATGAGGCGCGCCCTGCTGTACTGGCTGCTCTGGGCGGGAATCCTCGCGGTCCTCGCCTACCTGGGTTACGCGAAGATCCACGTTCGAGAATTCATCGTGTTCATCTGCGTGCTGCTCGGGCTGGCCGTAGTGACGGTGGTCATCATCCTGGCGACTTATCGCAAGGGAGAACGCGTCACGCGCGAGCCCTTTGACACCTGACCGGGATCCGGCCGGGCAGAGAACGCCCTTCGTACGACGAGCACGCACACCCTGCCCGACACGGTCTTCGGCACGCCCCGACCAGCACCAACCAGCTGGAAGACCAGGCGGTCCTGCCACCAGCCGACATCCACAGACCCGACCGCCCCGCAGCAGGCCGTGCGGCAGGGTCCTGCGATCGGCTGACACACCCCGGTGCGGATCGGCCTCCCTGCCGCAGCGCTACGGCAGGGTGATGCGCCCCCCGCTCGCGACCATCGTCTGCCCGGTGGAGAAACTCGACCGGTCGGACAACTGGAACAAGATCATCTGTGCAATTTCGTCGGCCGTGCCCATGCGCTGCATCGGGGTATTGTCGATCACCGATTGCCGCCAGACAGGATCTGAACCCGCCACCATGTCCGTGTCCGTGAGACCCGGCGCCACCGCGTTGATCCGCACCGCGGGCGCCAGGGCGCCCGAGAAATTGCGGACGATACCGACGACTGCCGCCTTGGATACCGCGTAGTCAATCATCATCGGTCGACTAAATAGCCCGGCGATCGACGCGATGCACACAATCCGCCCGTATCCGCGCTCCAGCATGCCGTCCTTGACCGCCATGACGGACAGAAACACGCCGTCCACGTTGACGGCCATGGTCCGCTTCCAGATGTCGTACGTGAGCTTGGTATGCGGAACCGAATCGGCGATCCCGGCGTTGGCGACCAGGAGATCGACCGGCCCGAGGTCTGCTTCCACAGACCTCACCATGGCCTCGACCTGCGCCGGGTCTGACACGTCAGCCTGGACGGTCATCGCCGCCACCCCCTCCGCTTCCACCAACCGACGGGTCTCCGCTGCGGCATCCTCCCGGCCGACATAGTTGATGGCGACCCGTGCGCCTTCCTGTGCCAGCCGCACGCAAGTCGCTCGGCCGATCCCGCGGGACCCGCCCGTGACGAGCGCCGTACGTCCCTCAAATTCCTTCGTTGCCATGGCGGTTCCTTTCGATCGTGTCGGCCTCGCCGCCCCGGATTCGTGCCCGCGCCGACGTGGTCGCGTCCCGAGCGGTCAGGGCTGGCTCCTGCCTCAGCGGGCGGTTCGACCGCGCACTATAGGAGCCGTAACCGCACGAGTCCGGTGCTGTTGGCTCCCGACGGGATCGCCCCGCGACATTCGCTGTGACAGCGTCCGTTCACGGGATTGAACGCCCGCCCGGCAGATTTGTAACCGCAGCCCTGACATGGTCCAGTCGAACTGGTAGTATCATCCCTCAGGTCAGGTGATATCATACGAGACTGTCATGGCCCACGATGCATGCTCAGGACGGTTCCTGCTCCGTATTGATCCATCTCTGCATGCCGCCCTGCGGCAGGCAGCGGCCGCACACGGGCTCTCGCTCAACGCTTTTTGCGCGCGGCGCCTCGCCCACCCCATGGGCATGCTCCTCGACTTCCCGGCGGCCTCTGCAGCGCTTCAGCGCGCGAACGACGTGATCGGGGGTGCGCTGATTGGAATGGCAGTCTTTGGATCCTGGGCCCGCGGCGAACCCACCGACGCCTCGGATGTCGATGTGCTGGTCGTGGCCGACGAGAACGTCCCGATCGCCCGCACCTTGTACCGGAAGTGGGATGAAAAGCCGGTCAGGTGGGAAGGACGGCCCGTCGACCCGCATTTCACCCGATTGCCGACCGGCCGACGGCCACCGTCCGCGCTGTGGGCCGAGGTGGCGATCGACGGCATGGTGCTGATCGAACGTGAACTCCGCCTTTCCGCACACCTGGCGGCAGTGAGACGCGTGCTGGCGGCAGGGCGGCTCCGCCGACGAACCGTGCACGGACAAGGGTATTGGACGGAGGTCGCTTGACGATGCGTAACCGGGGACTTGCAGCGGATTATGTTCGGCGTGCCGTCGTTCGCGTTCAGGCAATTGAGGTACTGCACGGTGCCGGTAGCTGGGCCGATGTCGTACGCGAATCGCAGGAAGCGGTTGAGCTCGCGTTGAAGGGGCTGCTGCGTAGTTCCGGCATCGAACCGCCGCGCCTTCACGATGTCTCGGCCATATTGGCCAGCGAACGCCAACGTCTACCCGAATCCGTCCATGCGCACGTCGACAGGATGGCCGCGATTTCCCGCGACCTGCGCCGCGACCGAGAACTCGCATTCTACGGCGCGGAGGACCTCGTCCCCTCCGAGTTCTACGGGAAACAGGACGCCTGCCGGGCGCTCGCCGGTGCGCGCTTCGTCGTCGACACCGTTGCCTCGGTGTTCGGCACGCCGGACTGATACCGGCTCGTACCGGACCTCCGACCGGGAGCACCGACCTTCACGGCGGCGCCCGATCCCCATCAAACGGACGACAGGTCAACGCCCGGACGAATGGGCGTTCAGGAATGCGTGAATTGCGGGCCAGTAGCCAGGCTGAACGTGGAGGTCGTTGTGGTCCGCGTCGGGGACGCTGATCCATTGCTTCGGGCCGCCCCAGGCGTCGTACAGGCGCTGCGACAACCGGGGCGGGACCAGTCGGTCGTCGGCGCCCACCAGCACCAGCGCGGGCGTCGGGATGGCGGGTGCGCGGGCCAGCGAATCGAACGGGTGTTTGAGGAGCAGGGACACCGGCACAAACGGGTAGTGGCTTTGCGCGATGCTGCGGAGACTGTCGAACGGGGAGACCAGGACAGCAGCTTGCACCGGACGGTCGGCAGCGAGCTGCACCGCGACCCCGGTGCCGAGGCTGCGTCCGAACACCACGATCCGGTTCGGATCGACACCGTCCAGCTTTGCCAACCAGTCGAAGATGACCCGGGCATCGGCCGTCAGCGACACCTCGCTCGGGCGTCCTTCGCTGAGCCCGTACCCGCGGTAGTTGATGGCGGCGAACGACCACGGCGCGAGCGCTTCGGCATCGTGGAACTGCCCAGACACCTCCTCCGCGTTTCCGCCGAAATAGAGCACCAGGCCGCGAGGCTGCGCATCGCCCGTCGTGTGCCGGAGCCAGCCGTGAAGCCGGGTACCGTCCTCCGCCTCGATCTCTATCTCTTCGGTGTCCGACAGGAGCGCCACGGCCCGGCGATCGCCCTCCAGCAGCGGCGCCCGCAAGAAAATCAGCCGCTCCTGCAGCAGATAGAGCACCGCGCACACCCCAACGAATACGGCAAAACCGGTGCCGACCAGCGGCAGCACCGTTCGACGAGCGAAACTAACATTGCTGCCGTTCATGCCGGCGGATCCTGAGGGCGGTGCAGAACGGGCCGCCGAGCGGGAAGCTTCGGGCTGGCGTTACCTCGGCAGGTCAGTGCGCCCGATCAGGAACTGGTCGATCGACCGGGCCGCCTGCCGTCCCTCGCGAATGGCCCAGACCACCAGAGATTGCCCGCGACGCATGTCGCCTGCCGCGAACACGTTGCCGATCGAACTCTGGTAGCTCTCGGTGTCAGCCTTGACGTTGCCGCGTGCGTCGAGGTCGACGTCCAGCTCATCCAGCATGCCCTTTTGCACCGGGCCGAGAAAGCCCATGGCCAGCAGTACGAGGTCGGCCTCGAGTTCGAACTCGGTCCCGGCCACCGGCTGAAAGCGCTCGTCCACCCGCACGCATTGCAGACCGCGAACCCGACCGTCAGCACCGGCCAGCGCGCGCGTCTGGACCGACCAGTCTCGCTCCGCCCCTTCGGCCTGCGACGACGACGTGCGCAGCCGCAGCGGCCAATGCGGCCACGTTGCACCCTTGTCAGGATGCTCCGGCGGCATCGGGAGGATTTCGAGCTGCGTCACCGATGCCGCCCCCTGGCGGAACGAGGTGCCGATGCAGTCCGACCCGGTATCCCCGCCACCGATGACGATGACGCGGCGCCCGGCGGCCAGGATGTCTCGTTGCCAGTTGCGCGGGTCGCTGCCGATCCGGCGGTTCTGCTGCGTCAGGAAGTCCATCGCGAAATGCACACCGTCGAGGTCGCGGCCCGGGACTTCCAGGTCGCGCGGGTGTTCAGCGCCGCCCGCCAGCAGGACTGCGTCGAAGGTCGCGGCGAGGACCGAGGCTGTCTCGTCGTGTCCCACATGAACACCGCAGCGGAACTCCACGCCCTCCGCTTCCATCTGCTCGATCCGACGGTCGATATGCGACTTTTCCATCTTGAAGTCGGGAATGCCGTAACGGAGTAGCCCGCCCGGCCGCTCGTTCTTTTCGAAGACGGTCACCGCGTGGCCTGCTCTGGCAAGCTGCTGCGCGGCAGCCAGCCCGGCCGGGCCCGAACCCACGACCGCCACAGTCCGCCCGGTCCGAACGATGGCTGGCTGGGGTTCGATCCAGCCCTCTTCCCAGGCCCGGTCCGCGATCGCGCATTCGATCGTCTTGATGGTGACCGGCACGTCCTGAATGTTCAGCGTGCACGATTCCTCACATGGCGCCGGGCAGATTCGCCCCGTGAACTCGGGGAAGTTGTTGGTCGAGTGCAGCACGTCTGCCGCCTGCTTCCAGTCGCCCCGGTACACGAGATCGTTCCAGTCCGGGATAATGTTGTTGACCGGACATCCCTGGTGGCAGTAAGGGATCCCACAGTCCATGCACCGGCCACCCTGGACTTGCAGCTCCGAATCCACGAGCGGCTCCACGAATTCGCGGAAGTGTCCGATCCGCTCGGTGACCGGCCGATAGGCCCGTTCGCGCCGTTCGAACTCTAGGAAGCCGGTAACCTTTCCCATGTCAGAGCCGTTCCGCGGGTTGCGTCCCGGCAGCGGCCTGGTCTGCCGCCCTGGCCTGGGTCAGAGCCGCCCGGAAGTCGACCGGAAGCACCTTGACGAACTTGCCGATCACGTCATCCCAGTTCGCAAGCAGGTGCGCCGCGCGTGCGCTGTTGGTGAAGTGTCGATGGCGTGCGATCAGCGTGTACAGGCGACGCTCGTCGTCAGCCAGCATGTCGGCCAGCACGGGTTCCAGCTCAAGACCGTTCCCGTCCGCGAGAACCGTCCCGGAATCACGCGGCACCGGCCCCAACTCCACCATGCTCTGATTGCACCTGTCGGCAAACCTCCCGTCTTCATCAAGCACGTAGGCGAGGCCGCCCGACATCCCTGCGGCGAAATTCCATCCCGTCGCTCCAAGGCAAACGATCACGCCGCCGGTCATGTACTCGCAGCCGTGGTCCCCTACGCCCTCGACGACGGCTACGGCGCCGGAGTTGCGGACCGCGAACCGCTCCCCGGCAATACCGCGGAAATAGCACTCGCCAGAAATCGCACCGTAGAGCACCGTGTTTCCGACCACGATGCTCTCCTCCGGCACGACGCCGCTGTCCGGGGCGGGATAGATCGCAAGCCGGCCGCCGGAGAGCCCCTTGCCGGTGTAGTCGTTGGTGTCGCCCTGCAACTCGAACGCCACCCCGCGCGCGAGAAAGGCGCCGAAGCTCTGCCCGGCGGTGCCGCGGAAGCGGACCGAGAGCGTGTTCTCCCGCATGCCCGCATGGCCGTGCCTGGCGGCAATCCTGCCTGACAGCATGGCGCCGGTCGTACGGTCCGTGTTCCGAATGGGAAACTCGAGTTCGGCCGGGGTCCCATGCTCAATGGTGTCGGCGGCGGCCTCGAGGAGACGGCGATCGAGGATGTCGTCGATCGGATGGTCCTGGGTCTCCGAGTTCCAGCGCGCGATTTCGGGCCCCACGTCGGGGCGGTGGAAGAGCCGCGTGAAATCGAAACCGTTCGCCTTCCAGTGATCGAGCGCGCGCGCCGTATCGAGAAGGTCGGTGCGGCCAATCAGGTCGTGGAACCGTCGAATTCCGAGCTGGGCCATGATCTGGCGGACCTCTTCGGCCACAAACCAGAAATACCGAATCACGTGCTCGGGCGTGCCGGTGAAGCGGCGGCGCAGGGTCGGGTTCTGGGTCGCGATCCCCACGGGGCAGGTGTTCAGGTGGCATTTCCGCATCATCACGCAGCCGGCGGCGATGAGCGGAGCCGTCGAGAAGCCGAACTCGTCGGCGCCCAAGATGGCGCCGATCACGACGTCGCGTCCGGTCTTCAGGCCGCCGTCTACCTGCACCGCGATGCGGCCGCGCAGGCCGTTGAGGACCAGCGTCTGCTGGGTTTCCGCAAGGCCGATCTCCCAAGGGGACCCGGCATGCTTGATGGACGTGAGGGGACTGGCGCCGGTGCCGCCGTCGTACCCGGCGATCGTCACGTGATCGGCCCGGGCCTTGGACACGCCGGCGGCCACGGTCCCAACACCCACCTCGGCCACCAGCTTCACGCTGATCCGCGCACCCGGATTGACGTTCTTGAGATCGAAAATCAGCTGCGCGAGATCCTCGATCGAGTAGATGTCGTGGTGCGGTGGCGGCGAGATCAGCCCCACGCCGGGCGTCGAATGCCGCACCTTGGCGATCACGGCATCGACCTTGTGGCCCGGAAGCTGACCGCCTTCACCCGGCTTCGCGCCCTGGGCGATCTTGATCTGAATGTCGTCGGAGTTGACCAAGTACTCGGTGGTCACCCCGAACCGCCCTGACGCGACCTGCTTGATCGCCGAGCGCATCGAGTCACCGTCGGGCCGGACCACGAACCGGTCGACTTCCTCCCCGCCCTCGCCGGTGTTGGACTTGCCGCCGATGCGGTTCATGGCGATGGCCAGC
>JAPPED010000013.1 GCA_028824295.1 Rhodospirillales bacterium
GGCGTCAAGTTCTGTGGTATCGATCACATGCGCGTCGGTAGCGGCCGCAAGCGGTGCTGCCGCGCGAGACCGGTCGCGCTGGTCACGCTCTCGCATGTCCTGCTCAACACGGGCTTGTATAAACGGCTCTCCACGGGCCCGCAACTCCTTGACGCGCCGAGCTAACCGGACTTCGGCCGATCCGGCCAGAAAAATCTTCACGTCGGCGTCGGGCAGTACCACGGTTCCGATGTCCCGTCCGTCGAGCACGGCACCGTCCGCCCCGCCGGGCGGACGACGCGCAAAGTTCCGCTGGCGCTCCAGCAGCGAGCCCCGCACGCCCGGGTGCACGGCCACCATCGAGGCGACCCGGCCCACGCGTTCACTCCGCAGATCAGGCTCGGTCAGGTCCTGCATCGTGACGGCCTGCGCCGCCTCCTCGGCGCCGACCGGATCGGAGCCGTCGCCGCCAGTTGCGATCAGGCGGGCGGCGACGGCCCGGTACAGGAGCCCGCTGTCGAGATGGGCCAGGTTGAACCGTTCCGCCAGTCCCCGGGCCAGCGTGCCGGTGCCGACTGCCGCCGGCCCGTCAACCGCGATGATCACGGTGCAGCCGTCCCGGTGTCGATCGCGGCGCCAAGGCGACGCATGGCCGCGCTGAAACCCGGCCAGCTGGTACGGATCGTGCCCGCCCCACCCACTTCGATGGGTTCTGCGCAGGCCGTTCCCAGGATCAGGAACGCCATGGCAATCCGGTGATCCAGCGCAGACTCGATCCGCACGCCGCCGCGGGGACGCGGCGTGCCCTCGATCAGCAGGTCGTCATCCTCGACCCGCGCGGCAACCCCTGCAGCAACAAGGCCGGAACGAAGCGCCTCGAGCCGGTCGCTTTCCTTGACCCGGAGCTCGCCGACACCGCGGAACCGGCTTACGCCGTCAGCACAGGCGGCGGCCATCGCCAGCGCGGGGTACTCGTCAATGGTTCGAGGCGCGTATTCGGGCCCGAGATCCACTGCCCGCAAACCACCGGCGCGGCCGCGCACGCGGAGGTTGGCCATCGGTTCGGCTCCAGCGCCGGCAACGGGCTCCTCGTCGATGTCGGCCCCCATCGCACGGAGCGCATCCAGAACGCCGGTCCGGGTCGGATTGGTGCCGACTCTCTCGAGTTCCACCTCCGAGCCGTCGGCAAGCAGCGCGGCCACAATCGGAAAGGCCGCCGACGACACGTCTCCGGGCACGGCGATCGCCGTCGGGCGCAGCGGCGCGTTGCCCTCCACCGACACGGCCAGGCCGCCATCAACCGCGGCCGTAGACACGGCGGCGCCGAACCCGCGCAGCATGCGCTCGCCGTGATCCCGGCTTGGGCGGGGTTCCACCACAGTGGTGGTACCGCTCGCATGCAACCCGGCGAGCAGCACGCACGTCTTCACCTGCGCGGACGGCACCGCGCTGCTCCAATCGAGCGGCAGCAGTTCGTCGGTCCCGGTGATGGTCATCGGCAGCCTGCCGTCCCGGGAAGTGACGAACTCGGCACCCATGGCCACGAGCGGGCCGATCACCCGCTGCATGGGCCGGCTCCGCAGCGAGGCATCGCCGGAAAGCACAGCGGGGAAGGTGTGCCCGGCAAGGACACCAGCCAGTAGGCGGGCGGCCGTGCCGCTGTTGCCGCAATCGAGAACGCCGTCGGGCGGCGCCAGTCCGTGGATCCCACGTCCGTGAATCCGGTAGGCACCCGGAGCGGTTCGCCGGATCTCCACACCCAGGGCGCGGAGGCACGCCTGCGTGGCCAGCACATCGTCCGATTCGAGGCAGCCGTCGGCGTGCGACTCGCCGACCGCAAGGGCCGAGATCAGGAAGGCGCGGTGGGAAATGGACTTGTCGCCGGGTACACGCAAGCGACCGGACAGGACGCCGCCGGGGCGACCGACGGCGGTCTCGGCCGAAGGTGAGTCAGAAACGGGCTGCATCATTCCGAGTCACCGGCCGCGCAGGCCTGGACCACACGAGCGGGCGGCCCGGCGCCGCGCAGAGGACCTGCACTCGACGACGCCGGCCTTCGCGAAGCCTCCAGGCAGTCAGGCCCTGGGGATCGCGAGACGACGTCGCGACCGCATCCGGACGGGCCTGCGGTCGGTCGACGCGGGCATCGTTCCAATTGGCGTCGCCCGCTCTCGCGGGAACGGGCCACGGTCATCATAGGTCTGCGAACGGGTGGGCGGTCACGCCCGGCCCCAACGGCAACTGCACGTCGCCCGGATGAACCACGTAGCCGGCCATGGCCTGATCGCCAAAATCCCCTCGCATCGTCCGTATCGAGGCCGCCATGCCGGGCCGCGGGGTGGCGGAGAGCTTGACCTCGATGGGCACCAGCTTCCCCGCACCTAACACGACGAAATCGACCTCGGTTCCCGCCGAGGTTCGCCAAAAGAATACTTGCGGTGCCATCCCCCTGTGAGTCAACGCCTTCACGATCTCCGACAGTACCGCTGTCTCCATGATCGCGCCCCCCATTGGACCGGACGCGGCGTGTCCAGCATCCCGGAGGCCCGCAAGATGGCAGAGCGTTCCGGTGTCCATGAAATAGACCTTCGCTGTCTTGACGAGTCGTTTCCCGACATTGGCATGGTACGGGCGAAGCACAAACACCTGGTAGGTCGCCTCCAGCACGGAAATCCAAGCCTTGATCGTGTTGACGGCCAGACCCAGATCGCGCGCGATGCCGGTGAGATTCAGCAATTGACCGCTTCGGGCCGCCAGGACTTGCAGGAAGCTACGGAATCCCGTGAGGTCGCCAATCTGCCGAAGCGCACGAACGTCCCGCTCCAGATAAGTCTGGATGTAGCTCCCGTGCCACAGCGCGACATCGCGCTCCGGCTGGGCGCAGAGCTCGGGAAACCCTCCTCTCAGGAACGCCCTCCAGAGCTCGTCGTAAGCAAAACGTCTAGCCGGAGTCGGCGGATGCTGTGCTTCCCACGGCAGAAGGAGGTTCGGTCGTCCTTCCGCCTCGCGTCGGGAAAGCGGCAGCAAGCACAGCATGGCGATGCGGCCTGCCAGCGACTCATTGATGTCCTCCGCCAATGACAGGTTCTGCGAGCCCGTCAGCAGGTACCGCCCGGCATGCTGTCGATCCGCATCGATCTTCTCCTTTATGTAGGGGAACAGACTTGGCGCGTATTGCGCCTCGTCGAAGATGACAGGGGGTCTGAACATTTCCAGAAACGCACGGGGATCGGCTGTGGCCGCTGCGCGAACGTCTGGCGGCTCCAAGGAGACGTACCGGTGCGACTCGCCGAACAGCCGTTGCAAGAGCGTTGTCTTGCCAGACTGCCGCGGACCAGTGACGGCGACAGCAGGAAACTCGGCAGCGGCTCTCTTCAGGACCGGCTCGATAGTACGGGTGATATATGATTCGGCCACAATGAAGTCGACATCATGCAATTTGAATGCACGATATCGATCTTATAGGCCTCCTATCGGCCTCGCAACACGGTCGCGCTCCTTCGGCACGGAATTTCGGCCGCCACCGACGCGTGCGGGTCAGTCCACGTTGGGTTCGAGGAGTCCACCCGCATAGATGGCTGGCACCGACTCGATCGTGCCCGCTCCGGATAGCGCCCTACAGCGAAGCCAGGAACGCCAGCAGTGCCGCCCGGTCGGCAGCCTCGAGCCCGCGGAACCGGTCGCGGGCGGGAGCCGCCTCCCCCCCATGCCAGAGGATGGCTTCAACGAACCCGCGTGCCCGCCCGTCATGCAGGAGCCGCCGATGGCCGTTGACCGCGAATATCCGACCGGCTCCCCACAAGGGCGCGGTGCGCCACTCGCGATTGCCCAGACTGCCGTCGACCCTTCGGTCTGCCAGCCCGGGCCCAAGATCGTGCAGGAGCAAATCCGTATAGGGACGAATGATGCGGACGGGCGTCCCCTCGAGTTCCCATTCAGCAGCGTGACAGGCTGTACACCCGATGGCATCGAAGACCTTGCTGCCGGCGTCTGCAGCAGGTGAGACACGCGGTGCCGGCGGCGCCAGATTCCTGACATACGACACGAGGGCCCGGAACGCCTTGTCTGCGATCTCGATCCCGCCGCCGGACCGAGCGAAACACGCGGTGTGTCCGTTGGCACAGTTCGCCGATGGCCGGAGCGCATTGGTCACCCCCATGTCCTCGTGCAGGGCCCGCGCGACCTGCGCCTCGATACCGGGCAGTTCCGCCCGCCAGCCGAGTCGCCCGTTGCCGTCTCCACCGCGTCGCCCGGAAATGCCGTCGCCATCCCGATCGTCGGGATCGGCCAACGCCGCCAGCGCCGCGTCCGGGATGCGTTCAAGCAGACCGGTGCCCGCGACGTGCGGGGCCACCCTCGGCGAGAGTTCCACATGCGGCGCGGGCGGGCCGAGCGCCGGCTTCCGGATGGCGACACGGGCCGAGGGCAGAGGCCACGCCACGCCGTCGAGCTCGACGTGAACCACCGGATTCGGCAGGAACACCGCCCGCCCTTCGGGCTCCACGCCCGGCACGGCCTTGTCGTTGAGCTGCCTACCGTACTGCGATCCGGGACCGAGGCGGATCACCATGGTGGTCAATGGCCCCGCGTCGCTCTCCGGCGGGCGCCCCCGGCCGTTCCGGACATGGCAGCCCGAGCAAGACGTGCGATTGAACACGGGCCCGAGCCCGCCGCTCCCATCCGCGCGCGCGCCCGAGAGCCGGATGGTCCGAAACTGCGCCCGGCCAAGCGCAAAACGGGCCAGTTCCTCGCCCTCGAGGCCAGGCAGCGGCCTCGAGAAGCTGTCCAGCGACGTGTCAGGTTCGGCAGCCGCAACGGCGCCGGCCAGGAGACCGGCGCCAGCAATCGAGAGGGCGAGTCGCGCCGCGGAGCCCGCGGCACGCGATCCGATCACGGCCAGACGAGGAGGTCCGTGCGGTTGCGCTCAATGAAGTCCCAGTCGTACTCCACGCCGAGGCCGGGGCCCTTGGGAACCGGCACACAGCCATCCGCCGGCAGGTCCTCCTGCTGGTCCGAGTACCCGGCGTCGTAGACGGGCGGCACGCAGTTCGCCATTCCCGGGCCGATCAGCGCCATCTCGTAGAAATGCGTGTTGCGTGCCGTGGCGGATACCGCCCGGTGGGCCGGCCCGCAGGCGTGCACTTGGACGTCAAGCCCGAAGGCCTCGGCGACGTGCACGATCTTCATTGCCCCGGTAATGCCGAGATCGTACTCGGGGTCCACGTGGATCATGTCGCACCCGCCCCCGATCAGGAACTCGGCCTTCTCCTCGACGCTCCGGATGTGCTCGCTCACCAGCACCGGCGTCTGCAGGCGCTCCCGCAGCCTGCGATGGCCAGTGATCGAGACCCCGCTGTCGCGGTAGGGATCCTCGTACCAGAAGCACCCGACCTCATCGCACACGCGTCCCACCGCCAGGGCATCCATCCACGTGCGGAGTTCGCACGCCGCGTCCAGCATGAGCGGCATGTCATCGCCGATCCGTGCCCGTACCTGCCTGAGGTTCTCTGATTCACGCGCGACGTCGCCGTCGTTCCAGCCGTGAATCTTGAAGCCGTGGAAGCCGCGTTCCTGACAGGCGGCGGCGTAGTCGGCAAACGCGGCCGGCGTGTCCAGACCGCCGGGCGTCGACTGCCCGTGATAGGTGCTCGCATACGTCGGCAGCCGCTCGCGAAACGCACCCAGCATCGCTGCCACCGACATGCCGTGCTGCCGCCCGGCCAGATCCCAGAGGGCAATGTCGAGCGGGCCCTGTCCCATGTGGTCATAAGCGCGCAACTCGCGCTTCATATCGTCGTGCAGGGCTTCCCGGTGGGCGGGATCGCGCCCGATCAGCATCGGCGCCAGCATCTCCGCCTGCCCCAGCGCAGCGCGGGTGCCCACCCAGTGCGTCACGTACGATCCGACGGCACCGTCATCAGTGCAGATGCGGACGGCAAAGCGGGTTGGCGTCAGCGTGGCGCCCTGCTCAAAGACGACGTTGCCGACACCGGGGCCGCGGGCCTTCCCGACGCCCAGGTTGGGAAGCGAGAAGTTAAAGACGTGGACTTCAACACGATCGATGGTGCTCATGCAGGTAGTTTATCCCTTCTTGATCCAGGTCCGGTGACCGACCGTGGTAGTCTGCACCGCGAATCTTTCGGAGGAAACACGATCATGGCCGAGACGCTCGGACCAGAAGCCGTCGAGACCTACCAAAGGGATGGCGCGCTCCATCCGGTTCGTGCGATGCCGGCCGATGAGGCGGCGGAGCTCCGGCAGAGGCTGGAAGCGGCCGAGGCAGCGGCTGGCGGGAAGCTGGAGGGCGGACTCAAGTTCAAGCCGCACCTGTTGTACCCGTGGCTGTACGACCTGGTCTGCGACCCCCGCATCACCGGCCCGGTGTCGGAAGTTCTCGGCGATGACGTCCTGTGCTGGGCTTCCAATTTCTTCACCAAGGAGGCGAACGACCCGGCCTACGTCTCCTGGCACCAGGACTCGACCTACTGGGGCCTGTCGGGGCCGGATGTCTGCACGGCGTGGATCGCGCTTAGCCCGAGCACCGTCGCAAGCGGCTGCATGCGCGTGGTGCCGGGCACGCATGCGGAGCAGATCGGCCATACCGACACCCACGCGGAGGGCAACATGCTTTCGCGCGGGCAGGTGGTCCAGGCGGAAGTCGACGACGACGCTGCCGTCGATGTCCTGCTGGAACCGGGCGAAATGTCGCTGCATCACGTCCGGCTGATCCACGGGTCACGGGCCAACACTTCCAACGACCGGCGGATCGGCTACGCGATCCGCTATGCCGCGCCCCACCTCCACCAGCTCTACAGCGACGAGGACTCGGCGACGCTGGTACGCGGACAGGACCGCTACCAGCACTTTGCCCCGGAGCCTCGTCCGGCAAGCGACTTGGATCCGGCGGCGCTCGACCGGCATCGCCACCTGCTCGAGGTGCACACGAAGATCCTCTACCGGGGTACCCACGGCAGCCTCGGGACCATCCCGGGCTGAACGCCGTCATGGACCGTTCCCGCCGTTATCTCATTGCCGGCGCAGTGGCGGTCGGCGCCGGCATCCTGATCGGCGCCCTGCTCCTCCGGAGCCCGCCATCTGAAGAAGAACTGGCCCAGGCACCCGAGCCGGAACCGTCGCAAGCCGATATCGCCATCCGGTGGAAGGTGCAGTCGATCTGGCAGGCCGGGACCATCAACCAGGAGGTGTTCGTCCGCTTCTGTGATCGCGTCACCGCCATGAGCGGCGGTCGCCTGATCATCGAACCCTTGTCGGTCGGGGCGGTGGTTGCCTACCACGAGACCCTGGACGCCGTCAGTGCGGGAATTCTCGACGGACAGAACGGCGGCACCGGGTACTTCTCCGGCAAGGATGCAGCGTTCGCGCTGCTCGCCGACCTGAACGGCGCCTACGAAAGCCCGCGCCAGATCCTCATGTGGCTCGAGTACGGCGGTGGCATGGAACTCGCCCGCGAACTGTTTGCTCAATACGGCCTCTACTACGTCGGGGGCGTGCCGTGGGCGGCGGAGTCGATCCCGGCCAAGGCACCGATCCGCACCATCGAGGACTTCCAAGGCGTCAAGATCCGGGCTCCGGAAGGCATGAGCCAGGAGATCTTCGCCTCCATCGGGGCCGCGCCGGTCAACCTGCCCGGGGCCGAGGTCTACACGGCGCTGGAACGCGGCGTTGTGGATGCCGCCGATTGGGGATCGATCGGCATGAACGACGAACTCGGATTCCACCAGATCGCCCCGTACCCCTTGTATCCGGGGTTCCATTCGCTGCCGATAACTGACGTGGCGGTGCGGCAGGATCGCTGGGACGAACTACCGGACGACCTGCAGCGGATCGTCACGCTGGCCGTGCGGACGTTCGCGCTCGACATGGTCGAAACGATCGCCATGCAGGATGCGGAAGTCATTCGGGACGCCGAGGCCAAGGGGATCGAGCTGATCCGCTGGTCCGACGCCGATCGCCGGACGTTCCGGGAAGCGGCCCGGAAGGTCTGGGCGGAGTACGGAGCCCGCAGCGAGATGGCCGGTCGGATCTACGAATCCCACCTCGCCTTCCTCAGGCAGATTGGACTGCTGGACCAATGATGCGTGCCCGCCACCGAGTCGCCTCCCTGCTGCTGGCGGGCGTTCTCGCCCTCGGCGCGGGTGCCGCGCCCGCCCATGCGCAGACCGAGCGGTGGAAAATGCAGGCGGCCACCCAGGCCGGCGAGATCGCATTCCAGATCATGAAGGAGTTCACCGACAGCATCGGTCCGCTTACCGGCGGCCGGCTGCAGGTTGAACTGCTGCCGGTCGGCTCGGTGGTGCAGTACAGCGAGACGCTCGATGCCGTCGGCACCGGCATCCTCGACGGTCAGGTCACGGCGCCCGTCTACTTTTCCGGGAAGAACCCGGCCTTCGCGCTGCTCGGCGACCTGATTGCCGCCTACAACCACACGGAGGAGATGTTCCTGTTCCTGCGGCGCGGCGGTGGCGACGGCCTCCTGCGCGACCTCTACGCCGAGTACGGCGTGCACTATATCGGCGGCGCCGCGACGGGCAAGGAAGCCCTCGTTTCCACGATCCCGCTCCGTGGCGTGGACGACCTGGATGGCATCAAGATCCGGGCTCCGGAAGGCATGGCCCAGGACATCTTCAGCGTGGTGGGTGCGGCCCCGGTCAACCTACCCGCGGCCGAAGTGTTCACGGCGATCGAACGCGGCGTCGTGGACGCCGCCGACTGGGCGACGTTCTCGATGAACCACCAGCTCGGCTTTCACCGGATCGCGCAGTACCCCGTATACCCGGGCATCCATTCCCTGCCGGTGATCGACGTTGCCGTGAATCAGGAACGCTGGGATGCGCTGGCGCCCGACGTCCAGGCCATCCTGGAAGCGGCCGTCTGGGATTTCAGCCGCGACATCACGTACCGGCTTGAGCTCCGCGACCTGGCAGACGTGGCTGCGGCCAAGGCGGACGGCGTCGAGATCATCGACTGGCCAATGGAGGAACGGTCCCGCCTGCGTGAAATCGCGACCGGGATCTGGGCGGACTGGAGCACCCGCAGCCCCGAAGCCGAAGCCGCCTACACCGCCCAGATCGCGTTCCTGCGGGAACTCGGTCTGCTCGCCAAGTAGCCGCCGGGCACCACCCCGAGATGAAGTCTGGTAACACGGCCGTGGAGAGAACCTGCCGCCGGGCAGGAGAAATCTTCAGCTACCTCTTCTTCGCGTGCATGGTGATCATCGCGTTTGAGGTGGTTGCCCGGTACGGCTTCGGGGCTCCGACCGTGTGGGCACACGACGTCATCACGATTCTGGCGGCGGTCGGTTTCGTGATGAGCGGCTTCTACACGATGGAGCGCCGGGCCCACATCCGGGTCACGCTGATCTACGACCGTCTCCCGCCGGCCGTCCGCCGGGGAATCGACATCCTCAACGGGGTCATCGTGCTGACCTTCGTCGGGCTGCTCGGTGCACAGACCGCCGTCGATGCGTGGGGCTCGATCCTGATCATGGAGACGGCGGGAACAGCCTCGCGCCTGCCGCTGCCGCCGATCGTGAAGTCGTCGCTAGCAATCGCGTGCGCCGCCATGTTCGTGCTGGGCGCCGTGCATCTCGCCCGCGCCATCCGCGCGCGCGACTGACCTCCCTACTCTATGGAAATTGAACTCGCCACCATCGTCCTCGTCGGGTCGATGGCGGTGCTGCTGGTACTGGGGCTGCCGCTGGCCTTTGTCACGGGCTTCGTGGCACTGGCTTTCGCCTTGGGCTATTTCGGGCTGCCCGGCCTCTATCTTATCGAGAGCCGGATTTTCAGCTTCGTCCGCGAATTCGTCCTCGTCGCCGTTCCGATGTTCATCCTGATGGCATCCGTGCTGGAGCGATCCGGCGTCGCCCGGGACCTGTATAGGGCCATGCATATCTGGGCCGGCGGACTTCGCGGCGGCCTTGCCATCCAGACCATGGCGGTCGCCATCTTGATGGCCGCCATGACCGGCATCATCGGCGGCGAGATCATCCTCCTTGGGCTCGTCGCGCTGCCGCAGATGCTGCGCCTGCACTACGACCGCAGCCTCGCGATCGGGACCATCTGCGCCGGCGGTTCGCTCGGCACCATGATCCCGCCGAGCATCGTCCTGATCATCTACGGACTCACCGCGGGCGTGGACATCGGTGAGTTGTTCATCGCGACGATCGTCCCCGGCCTCCTGCTGGCGACCCTCTACGTGTCGTACATCATGGTCCGCTGCCACCTGAACCCGGCCCTGGGACCGCCAGCGCCGATCGAAGAGCGGGACTTGCCGCGCGAGGAGAAGCTGCGGCTGCTGCGCGGGCTCGTGCTCCCGATCGGCGTGGGCGCCGGGGTGCTGGGCTCGATTTATCTCGGCATCGCCTCCGTGAGCGAAGCCGCGGGGATGGGCGCCCTTGGCGCCATCGCTTCGGCATGGGTGCGGCGCGAGCTCTCCTGGGCAATGCTTCGCGACGCGCTCTACCAGACCATGAACACGTGCGGCACGCTGCTCTGGATCACCTTCGGGGCCACCGCGCTCATCGGGACCTACAACCTGATCGGCGGCAACACGTTCGTCGAAGACCTGATCACCGGCCTCCCGCTTCCGCCGCTCGGCATCGTCGTCGTGATGATGGGCATCCTGCTGGTGCTCGGCCTGTTCATGGACTGGATCGGGATTTGCCTGCTGACCATGCCGATCTTCGTGCCGGTCGTCTCCTCGCTGGGCTACAGCCCGGTCTGGTTCGGGATCCTCTTCTGCATGAACATGCAGACGAGCTACCTGACACCGCCGTTCGGACCGGCCGCCTTCTATCTCAAGAGCGTGGCGCCCGAAAACATCAAGCTCGGACACATCTATCAGGCGATGTGGCCGTTCATCGCCTTGCAGGTCGTTGGCTTGGCCATCGTGTTGTTCTGGCCAGAACTGGCGCTCTGGCTGCCCCGAACCATTCGGGGAGAATGACCGTTCCGGATGTTGCGGGATCCATGATGTGCACCCAACCGAGAATTTCGCCGGCACCCTGATCCATCCGTTTTCGACACGGATGAGTCAAGCCCGGGTGTCGTCCCAAGACCGCTGATGGAAGGTAATTCGGGCGTTTCTCCCGGGGCACGGGTGATCCTCGGGAGCGTGGTCAGTTTTCGCGACGATCCTTCCCGCGCAGGAAACCGGCGGGCCGTCAGGTACTACCGGCGCGGCGCGGTCGCTATCGGCGAGTGCGGGCGTGTCGCCTGGCGCGGCCACGCCGCGCGGCTGCCGCGCGCGTACCTGGGCCTGCCGGTGGACGACTACGAAGGCGCGCTGGTGTTACCGGGGTTCATCGACGCCCACATCCATTTTCCCCAGCACCGGATGCTGGCCGCACCGGGCGGCGACCTGCTGGACTGGCTGGAGCGCTTCACCTTCCCGGAAGAATCCCGATACGCATCGAAGGCACACGCCCGGGCCGCCGCCGACGCATTCCTTGACCGGCTGGCCCAGCACGGGACGACGGCGGCGGTCGTGTTCTCCAGCGTGCACCGGACTGCCACCGAAGCGCTTTTCGCCGCAGGCGATCGCCGCCGGCATTTCATCGTCTGCGGCAAGTCCATGATGGACCGCAACGCGCCCGCCAGCCTGCGCGACGACCCGGCGTCGGGTGCCCGTGACACCGAGGCGCTGATCGAGCGCTGGCACGGCAGAGCCCGGTCCCGATACGCCATCACCGTGCGGTTTGCCGTCACTTCGACCGAAGAGCAGCTCCGGGTGGCCGGTGCCCTCGCCGCCAAGTATCCCGACTGCTACGTGCAGGGCCACCTCGCCGAGAGCAGCGAAGAGACGACGCTCGTCAAGCAGCTGTTCCCCTGGGCCAGCGACCACACCGACATCTACGACCGCTTCGGCCTGCTCGGGCCTCGCAGCCTGTACGCGCACGGCATCCACCTCTCGGAGCGCGAATGTTCGCGGCTTGCCGCCACCGGAACCACGATCGTGCACTGTCCGACGTCGAACACCTTTCTCGGCTCGGGGCTCTTCGACGCGGCACGCCTCGGCCGCCGGGACCGTCCCGTCCCCATCGCCATCGCCACCGACGTCGCTGGCGGCACCAGTTATTCGATGCTCCAAACGCTTGCAGAGGCCTACAAGATCGCCAAGCTGCGCGGCCACGTGTTCACCGCCCACGAACTCTTCCATCTGGCGACGCGCGGGAACGCGGAGCGCCTCGGGCTGGCGGACGAGATCGGGACGCTCGATCCGGGATGCTGGGCGGACATCGTCGTCCTGAACCCCTCGGCAACCCCCGTCCTGGAAGCGCGGCGGGTGCTGTCCAGGAATCTCGAGGACACGCTGTTCACCCTGATGCTGTTAGGCGATGACCGGGCCGTACGAGCGACGTATCTCGCTGGGCGCCAGGTATGGGGAACGGTGCCGGCGACCCGGCACGGGCCCCGCTTGGGTCGGTGATTCAGCGCGATCAGACTGTCAGTGCGCTCGGGATTGCGGTATCGAGCCGGTAGGTGGAACTCTGCCCAGCCGCTGCTTGAACCAACGCCCGCGCATCCCTCAACAAAATCAGGTCGAAGAGGCACATCCGAACGCGGTACGCGAGCCCGGATGTGCCTCTCCTTCAACCTCGAAGGATCAGTTCGGCTGCGGCACGATCCGCAGGTACGGCTTCGGTGCCTTCCATTCAGGGAACTGCTTGCGTGCCTCGTCGTCCGGGACGGCCGGCACGATGATGACGTCCTCTCCATTCTGCCAATTGACCGGAGTGGCGACCTTGTAGTTGGCCGTCAGCTGCAGCGAATCGATGACCCGAAGGATCTCGTCGAAATTGCGACCGGTGCTCATCGGGTAGGACAGCATCAGCTTGATCAGCTTGTCGGGGCCAACCACGAAAACCGTTCGCACGGTCGCGTTGTCCATCGGGGTCCGCCCCTCGGAACCACCGGCGGTGTCAGCCGGAAGCATCCCGTACAGCTTCGAAACCGCGAGGTCCGTATCCCCGATCATCGGGTAGTTCGGAGCGTGGCCGGTCACGTCGGCAATGTCCTTGGACCATTCCTGGTGACGGTCAGACGGGTCCACGCTGAGACCGATGATCTTGCAGTTCCGTTTTTCGAATTCCGGCTGCAGGCCCGCCATGTATCCGAGTTCCGTGGTACAGACCGGGGTGAAGTCCTTGGGGTGCGAAAACAGGACGCACCATGAATCGCCTATCCAGTCGTGGAAGCTGATTTTTCCGACCGTCGTCTCCGCGACAAAGTCGGGAGCCACGTCACCGATACGAAGAGACATGCAAGAACTCCGGATCTAAAGGGTTACAGCCCGACGCGCCTTAAGTAGGGCTCAACCGCGTTGGGATGATCAGGTGAAGATGGTGGTGGGGCGTCAGGCACCAGAATGCAGACTGAACCGGATGACCCACCCCTCTGTGCAAATTATAGGAACGCGACATTCGAGCGCAACTAAACCAGAATTCCAATAGCACCCAATTCTGTCCCCCAACTCTACAACAAAGAAAATCTGCTACATTGACTACAAGTTGTATCAATCTACTTTCGCAAGTAAAACCGACGTTACGTTGGCTCCAGGGCGTTTAACTGGATTCTATCAAATATACTTCGGCCCAATAGTATTGACGGTCGGATTGTACCCGACGGCAGATCCGACCTCACATGGACTGCTATAGGGGAGGATGATGGGCAGGACCCTTGTCATCGGCGGCGCACGGTCAGGCAAGAGCGCGTACGCAAAGGCTCTTGCCGAGAGTGTCGCCAAACATCGGGTGTTCATCGCCACAGCTGAACCCATCGATCTGGAAATGGAAGAGCGGATCGCCCGTCACCGGGCGGATCGCGACCGAACCTGGTCGACCGTGGAAGAGCCCGTGGAACTCATCGACGCCATCGCCGCCCACGCATCGTCTGATCGATCCGTGCTGGTTGACTGTCTGACGCTCTGGCTGTCGAACCTCCTGCACCGCGGGCGCGATGCCGAAAGGGCAGCCGGAGGCCTGGTCGCGGGGCTGGCATCGCTGCAGGGGCACGTGATCCTGGTATCCAACGAGGTCGGGCTCGGACTTGTGCCGGACAATCCGGCAGGACGGGCCTTTCGCGATGCCCAGGGCCGGTTGAACCAGGACGTGGCAGCGGTTTGTGACCGCGTGTACTTGGTGACGGCAGGCCTACCCCTTCTGCTCAAAGGGTGAAGGCGCGCACGAGGCGATCTTCGGCCTCAGGGTCGGGCGGCAGCCCGATCCGAAGGTGATGCTCCGTCCAGGGAAAGCGGCGGACGTAGATCCCGCGGCGCGCGAGCCGCGACCAAGTCTTCGTCGCTGACGGTGTTTCAATGACGCGATAGAGAGACGTTCCGCACGCGCTCGCGAAACCCGCGTCCGCGAGAATCCGGTCGAGGCGCCGGCAGGCTCCGCCAAGGAGTTGACGGGTATCCGTCTGCCAGCCCAGATCACCGTAGGCCAGCCTCCCGATGCGTAGCGCCAGGCTGGAGACCGGCCAGGCACCCAGGCGTTCGACCATTGCCGTCAGGATCTGTGACGGAGCGATTAGGGCGCCGAGGCGGGCACCGGGCAGGCCGAAGAACTTGCCGGCGGAGCGGAAGACGATAAGCCCGTCGCTTCCCCCCCGGGAGGCCAAACTCGCCTGTGGGTTGAGGTCAGCGTACGCCTCATCCACGATTAGCCAGCCCTTGCGCGTGGCGAGCCGAGAGCGGAGGCGTTCCAGTGTTTCCGGCGTGTATAGCTTGCCGTCAGCGTAGCCCGGATTGCAAAGCACCAGTACGTCGACTTCGCTCGAAACGTCCAGAGGACTATCGACCGCCGTCACCTGGCAGCCGGCGGCCTTCCAGACATCCGCATGGGCGCCATAGGCCGGCGACAGCATCGCCACGTGTCTCGGTGCGATTACCGTGGGCAGCAGGCGGATCAGCAGCTCGCTGCCGGGTCCGACCAGGACGGCCTCCTCCGGGGCGCCGAACGTCAGTGCCATCGCGGATCGGCAGGCGGCGTAGGCAGCGGCCGTCGGCAACCGGCGAAGATCCGAAACGTCCAGATCAACGGTCGGGTAGGCCCAAGGATTGACGCCGGTCGACAGGTCGATCCACGGCTCCGGCGCGGAAGGAAAAACCTTCCGCATCAGGTCGACCGCGCCTCCGTGCAGGAATTCTTGGATCACCAGGCGGCCCCTGCGACAACCGCCGCGAGCAACAGCACCGCGCCAAAGGCCAAGGTCCTTCGATAGATGGTCAGCCCGCGCCGAACGTCCTGCGTGGACGGATCCGGAGCCCCCGGGTTGAGCCACGGTTCGTCGCTCAACCGGCCAGCATAGGTGCGGGGCCCGGACAGGCGAACGCCCAGCGCTCCCGCCAAAGCCGCTTCGGGCCAGCCGGCGTTCGGCGACCGGTGCCGTCGAGCATCCCGGATCATCACCCTCCAGGCCTCGGGGCTTGCTGCCGCCAACACGATCAATGTCCCCGTCAACCTCGCCGGAACCAGATTGACAACGTCGTCGACCCGAGCAGCGAAGCCGCCGTAGGCCGCAAACCGCTCGTTCCGGTGGCCGATCATTGAATCCAGCGTGTTGATCGCCTTGTAGCCAATGAGGCCCGGAAGTCCGAACAGCGCTCCCCAGAAGATCGGCGCAACCACTCCATCGGATGTGTTTTCCGCGAGGCTTTCCAACGTTGCCCGTGCGATCTCGGGCTGGTCCATGATTGTCGATTCCCGTCCGACGAGCATGGAAACCTCGGCCCTAGCGGCGGTCAGGTTGCCGACGCCGAGTGGTCGTGCAACCGCCACCGCGTGATCGTGCAGACTTCGGGAAGCAATGAACGCGGAACCGACCAGCGCCTCGAGCGCAAAGCCGATCCCATTGTCGGGCAGCGCCCGCGAGATCACGATGGCAATGCCTGCCGCGGCCGTAGTCACGCCCAAGGTGGAGAAGCAACCCAGCATGCAGCGCACAGCGTCCGGGAGGCCGGGCCTGTTGAGCCGCGCCTCCATCACATCGATCAACGCACCGATCCACACCACGGGATGACGAAACAATCGAAACAGCGGGCCTGGCCAGCCAAGCATCAACTCGATAGCCCAGGCGACCAGCATGAGCGTGCCCGCGGTCACGGCTTCACGGTGACCAGCCGGGTGGCGCCGCGCACCCGAGCAGGGCATCGCAATCCACTGCGGCCTCGACCTGATCCGCGAGCCTGTCGATCGCCTGCTCCACGATCACGTGGTGCCGAAGCGCAGCGCCGGCCATGCCTCCGGCGCGCCTTATCCAGGCCCGCCGAAATCGGTCACTGGCGAAGACACCATGGAGGTACGTGCCCTCGATACGCTCGTCCGGGCTCCGGGCTCCGTCGGTCCGATCACCCAGCCTGAAGAGCGGTCTCTCTGTGTCGGGACCAACGGTTCTGCCGAGGTGAATTTCGTAGCCGGCCACCTCTTCGCCGCTGATCGCGCATTCACCAACCACGGGAACGACGCGTTTCTTCGAGGTCATCACCGTGTCGACGTTCAGCAGCCCCAGTCCCGCCGCCTCGCCGGGCACGCCATCGGCACCGCCCGCATCCACGACCCGCCGACCCAGCATCTGGTAGCCGCCACAGAACCCGAACACTCGCCCGCCGGCGCGCGCGTGCGCAAGGATGTCGTGATCCCAGCCCTGACTCCGCAGGAACGCCAGGTCGCTCAAGGTCGCCTTGGTGCCAAACAGGATCACGACGTCCGCGTCTTGTGGAATCGGGCGCGCGGGCGGTATCCAGTCAAGGGACACCCCGGGTTCGATTTCAAGCGGCCCAGCGTCGTCGAAGTTGGCCAGCCGCGGCAGGATCGGGGCTGCAGCCTTCAGGCCTCCCCGGTCCACCCGTCGCGGGCGCTCCAGTACCACCGCATCCTCGGCCGGCAATTGTGCCGTCTCCGGGATCCAGGGAATGACGCCAAAGCAAGGCCAGCCGGTGTGCCCTGTCACGACCGCGATCCCTGCATCGAACAGGCGCGGATCGCCGCGGAACTTGTTCACGAGGAAACCGCTGATCACCGCAGCATCCGTGGGATCCAGCACTGCCCGCGTGCCCACCAGGCTGGCGATCACCCCGCCTTTGTCGACATCGCCGACGAGACAGACCGGCACTCCGGCGCGCCGGGCGAACCCCATGTTGGCGATATCGCGATCCCGCAGATTGACCTCGGCCGGACTGCCCGCGCCTTCGATCAGCACCAGGTCGTGCGCAGCGACCAGCCGCTCGAAGCTCTCCATGACCGGCCCCAGCCAGTGATCGCTCCGGGCCAGGTAGTTGACCGCACCCAAGGAGCCCGCGACCTCGCCATGGACGATGACCTGCGCCTCGGTGTCGGCCTGCGGTTTGAGGAGCACCGGATTGAGATCCACATGGGCCGCGAGGCCAGCCGCCTGTGCCTGCATCGCTTGGGCCCGGCCGATCTCGCCGCCCCCCGCGCAGGCCGCTGCATTGTTTGACATGTTTTGCGGCTTGAATGGGGCCACGCTCAGCCCGCGGCGTCTGGCAATGCGGCACAGCGCGGCGGTTACGACGGATTTCCCGACATCCGACCCCGTGCCCTGCAGCATCAGGGCGCGCGCCGTCACGCTGCCCCCTCGAGGGCAACACTGAGCCCGTCGACGCACGCACGCACGCCGTAGATCGCCGCCAGGCGCTCCGCCGAAAGGGTTTCTTGGGGCGTGCCGCGCGCGACGATGCGCCCGTCCTTCATCCACAGCAGGCGGTTTGCGTACCGCACGGCCAGTGCGACATCGTGCAGCACGATCAGCGCCCCGCCCCCGCGGTCCACAAAGGCCTTGGTGATGTCCATCACCCGGAACTGGTGGAACGGGTCGAGACCGCCTACGGGCTCGTCGGCGACCAGCAGCGGGGCTTCGGCAGCAAAGGCGCGCGCGCAATGAAGCCGGGCAAGTTCACCGCCCGACAACGTATCGCTGCGCCGGTTCGCGAGGTGCGCGAGATCGCAGGCCTCGAGGGCTCGTTCCACCGCCTCGCGGTCAGCCGCCCGAAGGGCTCCGATCGAGGCCCCATGCGAAAATCGCCCCAATGCCACGATATCGCGAACCACGTTGGGCCACGCGATCGAGCGTGCCTGCGGGAGGTACGATACGAGGCGTGCGCGGGTCGCGGGACTCAGCTGTTCGCTGTCCTGGCCGCCAAGGGTCGCCTCGCCGCCACTCCGCTTCTGGATCCCGAGACTGGCCCGCAGGAGGCTTGTCTTGCCGGCACCGTTGGGGCCGAGCAGCGCAACCAGCTCCCGTTGCCGCAAGCGAAAACTCGCCCCGTCGACCAGTGTCGCCGTGCCCGCCGTCAGCGTCAGGCCAGCCGCAACGAGTTCACTCACGGACGCCTCTGCGGACCACGATCCAGACAAAGACCGGGGCGCCGACCAGCGCCGCCACGACGCCCAGCCGCAGTTCCTGCTCCGACGGAATGAGCCGGACCCCGATGTCGGCCAGCACCAGCAGCAGACCGGCCAGCAGCGCCGACGGGGCCAGCGAGCGCGCCGGATCGTGTGCCACCAGCGGCCGCACGATGTGTGGCGCCACGATTCCCACGAATCCGATCACCCCGGCCAGCGCAACCGACGCGCCGGTGCTGAGCCCCGCTCCCAGGACCGTCGCCGCTCTCTGCCGGAGAAGGTTCAGGCCGATACCTGCCGCTGCTTCCTCGCCCAGCGTGAGCGCCGCGAGGCCGCGGCGCGAGCCGTACAGAATGATCAGACCGAGTAAGAGGAACGGCGCGGCCAGCGCGATGTCGTCCACGCTGCGGTTGGCGACCGAGCCCAGCATCCAGTTGATCATGTCGGACAGCGCGTACGGGTGCGGCGCGAGGTTCATCAGGAGGCTCATGGCAGCGCCGGTAAAGCTCGCGATGCCGATGCCGATCAGGATGAGCGTGACGATGGACCGGGTAAACACGGCCGCGACCGCGATCAGGGCGGTGGCCGCCAATGCGCCGGCGATGGCGGCCACCGGAAGCGCCCAGGCGGACAGCGACGCAAGGCCGTAGTAGAGGAAGAACGTCGCCGTCAGGGATGCCGTCGCCGAGACCCCCAGCACTCCCGGTTCGGCGAGAGGGTTCCTGAACAGGCCCTGCAGGGCGGCCCCGCTGGCGCCCAGTGCCGCACCCGCGAGAAAGGCGGCCAGCGCTCTCGGGAGGCGGATCTCCCACACCACCAATCGATCACCGGCATCCCCGCCGCCGAGCAAGGCGACAAGCACCCGCTCGGCCGACATCGGGGTCGAGCCGAGCCCGCAGGCGGCAGCCAAGGCCAGCAACGTTGCGACCGCGAAACCGACGAGGGGCAAGGCGGGCGGAGTCATCGCGGCCCGGGCCGTGCAAGCGCTTCAACGGCATCCAGCACGAACCAACCACCGCACGCTATCCATGCGCCTTCAAGGAACACGACGTCTTGACCGCCGAGCTGCCGCCGTGCGACCGGGTGGCGTGCCGAACTCCATGCACCGGTGAAACCGGTCATCGCGTCGAAGAAGCCCGCCGCCACCAGATCGGGCTGCGCGTAGGCCAGCCGTTCGAGCGGAATCGGATGCCAGCCCCACGCCTGCTGAAAGTTCCTGAGCCCCGCCGCGGCGAGGATGTCGTGGATGAGCGTCCCCGGCCCTGCCGTAACCCCGGCGGGCGTCATGTAAAGCGCCCGGGCGCCGCCCGGGGCTGCCGCAATTGCCGCCAGCCGGGCCTCCATGTCTGCCGCCAGCTCTGCGCCCCGGCCGGGAACGCCCAGGCCTTCAGCAACTCGCTCGATGTTGCCCACGACGTCGTTCAGATCCGATGCCCATTCCACCTGCAGGACGGGCACGCCGGCACGCGCAAAAAACGCGGCTGCCGATGGCCCTCCCCCGTAGCTGCGCACGACCAGGTCCGGCTTCAGGACCAGCACGTCCTCCGCCACCGGCCGGGCGACCGGAAGCCCGGCCGCGGCATCACGCATATACGAGAAGGCCCGCCTGGCGTCGGGGGACACGGCGAGGATGCGGTCCCTGTCTGCCAACTTGAGAACGAACTGGTCAGCACAGTAGTCGAGGCTGACAACGCGGGCCGGAGCACCCGCCGGCTCGGAATTCCGTGTCGCCGGACATGCATCGCCAGCGGCGAGGCAGAAAGCCGCGAAAACGGTGAGCCGCCCCAGCATCGGTCGAACTCAGTACTGCAGCCGCATCCCCAGCCAGCCGGAAAGGCCCGGCGTCCCGTATCCGGCAATCTGCTGGTAGTCCGCGTCGAACAGGTTCTCGGCGCGACCGAACAGCTGCACGCGTTCGCTCAGCTGATAGCTGCCGACCACGTCGACCCGAGTCCAGGCCTTAAGGCCTGGACCATCACTGAGGTTGTCGCGTTCCCGGCCGTTGTACCGCACGAGTACCGTGCCCGTGAATCTGCCCGCAGGCCGGATCCGAAAGGTCAGGTCGCCGGAGTGCCGGGGGAGGCGCTGCAATCTCTCCCCGGTGCCGCTCCTCGCGTCGATGTAGGCGTAGTTCACCGTTACCGCCAGCCAGTTGCTGGCGCGGTAGCTGCCGAAGACCTCAATCCCCTTGGATCGCACGTCGGCCAGGTTCTCGAACAGGCAGTTACCCAAGTTGTAGTCGATCAGTCCCTTGGTCCGCTGATCGAAATAGGCGGCGCCGGCATCCATGCGGCCGTTCGGCGCCTGCCATTCGGCGCCAATGTCAAATGCTTCCGAGGTAGACGCCCGCAGGGCGGGCGCGGGCTGGGACCCGGCGTCTTCGTCTCCCCCACAGAAATGACGGTACGGCTGCGCGATCTGGTCGAGCGTCGGCGCCTTGAAGCCTTCACCCCAACTGGCTCTCAGCCGGACTGAATCCGCAAGGCGCCATGAACCAGCCAACCGGGCGGTGGTTTCCGAACCGAACTGCGCGTGATCGTCCTTGCGCACCCCCCCGGTCAGCAGCCCGGTCCCACCCAGCCGGGCTTCATACAACACGAAGTAACCGTCGAGAGACCCTTGCTCGCCGTCGGCCATGGTCTCCTCGCGTTCGGCACCGAACGCAAGCACGTTCTCGGCATCGAATGCATACGTACCCTGATACCGGTAGCTTCTGCGATCGCCGTCGGCCGTGAAGCTGCTGGCACCGTCGGAGAAGTTTTCTCTCTCGATCTCGGAGTAGCCGGCAAAGAACATGTTCTCCAGCCGCTCGCCGACCGTGGGCATTCTGAGTCGAACATTGGCGGCCAACTCGGTCGTCTTGCTGAGCAGATCCGCATCCCCGAAGACCCACTCGCCGTGCTCGTTCCTCGCGCGACCGTCGAATTCGGCCTCCGCGTCGGTCCGGAACACGCTCGCGTCCAGGCGCATGTCGGCCGGGAGCATGACTCCGCCACGGCCCGAAAACACCAGCGACCGGTAGCCGTCGTCCTCGACGTTGCCGTCGGCAGCGTCAGCCTTGGAAATCCCCGCGGAACGGGTCCGGGTCATGCCGATCCGGAAGTCACCCCGTTCGTGCACGTGCCCGAAGGACGCGCCGCCACGGAACGTGTCGAACGACCCGTAGCCAGCGAAGGCGCTCCCGCCCGATGGCCGCCGTTGGCGCTTCGTAATCACCGATACCACGCCGCCCACCGCGTCGGTGCCCCAAAACGTTGATTGCGGGCCTTTCAGGATTTCGATGCGCTCGATGTTCGCCGTGTCCAGGCGCCCAAAATTGAAGCCGCCCCCGGGGGAGGACGGATCGTTCACCGGCGTTCCGTCGATCAGGACGAGCGTCTGATCGCTCTCGGCTCCCCGGATCCGCACGCTGGCTTCGCCGCCAAAACCGCCATTGGAATTGATCGTGACGCCGGGCGCCGCCGCAATGGCGTCAAGCGCAAAGTCGAAACCGAGTTCCTCGATGTCCCTTCTCGTGATGACCGTGAGGCTGGAGCCGACTTCTGCGGCCGTTTGGCCCAGCTTCGACCCCTCGACCACGATACGGTCGAGCCGAGTCTCCTCAGCATCCGCCAGCGCCAGCACGGGCGCGAGGATGGTGGCAACCGCCACTGCGAAAATTTTTGGGTTGCACATGTGCCTGATCCCGTCACACCTCTCCGTCCGGAGAAGAGGTATGCCTCGTAACGACGTGCGGCCCGCCAGCAGCGGCGCGGACGGCCGCGCAACTGAATGCCGTTACAGGGGAAAGGCGACTACCTGCGCTTTCCCGCCCGCTGAGGCTGATCCCGGCCCCCGGACGAACGACGCGATGGCAGGTCTCCTGGCTTGCCGATCCTCGCTCCTGGCCGCCTTCCCAGGGATTGCTCCCCAGTGGCACGATTGGCCGTCAGCTCCCGGCTCACAGTTACGGGCACAGCGCCGGATTTGCACCGGCTTCCCTCTTAGGCCCCGCTGAGCGAAGCACCATCTGCGACCGTTATCGTTGTGCGGGCATTGTCTTGTCAACCCGGACGCGGCCGGATTTCAGAAATCGATGCCCCGCTGCGCCTTGATTCCAGCGGCAAACGGATGCTTGACTTCCCGCATTTCGCTGACGAGGTCGGCGTACTCACAAATCTCCGAACTGGCGTCCCGCCCGGTCAGGATGACGCTGGTCCGGTCAGAGCGGGCGACCAGCCCGTCCAACACCGTGCGGCTGCTTAGGTACTCGTAGCGCAATGCGATGTTGATCTCGTCCAGGACGACCAGGTCGTAGCCGCCGCCCGTCAACATGGCGAGAGCGCGGGCAAACGCCGCTTCGGCTGCGGCCACGTCACGGTCGCGGTCCTGGGTGTCCCACGTGAAGCCTTCGCCCATGGTGTACCAGTCGACCTGATCCGGGAACTTCGCGAAAAACCTCCGCTCCCCGGTCGTCCAATTGCCCTTGATGAACTGGACGACGCCGACCTTCCTTTCCCAGCCCAGCGCGCGAGCGATCACACCGAACGCTGAGCTCGACTTGCCCTTGCCCTTGCCTGTAAAGACCAAGACCAGCCCACGGCCGGGGTTCCGCGCCGCGGCAGACTTGCGCCGCTGCTTCGCCTGCAACGCTTTCATTCGCGCGACATGGGCCTCGTTGGTTTCCATGGCTCCCGCTCGCTATCCGTACTCGGGGACGGCGATCAGTTCTCCGAAGGCGACCGGTGTCCGGAAGCTCTCCATCGTGTCGCCGTCGGCGAGCGCGACCTTGATCACGCCGGAATGCGTGACGATCAGGGTCTGCGTCCCGGAGCCGGCATAGCTGGACAGCGCCTCCCGGGTCCGATCGCGCAGCTCCGCCACACTCTCGCCGCCATGGGGGCGCGCATGGAGGAAATCGAGCATCCAAGCACGAACTTCCCGACGGGGGATGTCGCTCCATCGCAGGCCTTCCCAACGGCCGAAGTCCATTTCCTGGAACCGGGCGTCGACGGTGAGCTGCAGTCCACGCGCTGCAGCGATATGCGAGGCGAGACGGCGGCACCGTCGCAGCGGACTCGTCACGATCTGCTCGATCGGCGGCAGCGAAACCAATATCGCGGTGGCCTCAGCGCAGAAACTGGCCGCAACGTCGAGATCGGTGCGGCCGTAGCAGACACCGTCAGCCACCTCCGGTCGCGTGTGTCGAACGAGCATCAGGCCCAAGCGACCAACCCCAGGTAGACGCCGACCTCGCTGACCTGCTGCACGGCGCCCAGCGTATCCCCCGTGTGCCCTCCCAGCGTCGGCCGAACCAGCGCCAGTACGAACAGATGGCCGATGGCCAGGCCGGCCACGGCCCCAAGCGCCGCGCCGATCGCAAGCCAGCCGCCGAGTCCCGCAACTACGACGAGTCCCGTGCCGCCGGCAACCAGAAGTCCCGGTGCCGACACCCTTTGCGCCGCAGGTCCCGGGGTATTCCCGACATACCGGCTCGTGGCAATGACGAGCACCGCGGACAGCCGCGACAATCCATGGGCTGCCACCAGCGCGACACAGGCCGTCTCGACGTCAAGCTGCGAGAGAGCCGAAAGCTTCAGGGCCAAGACGAGGATCAGGGCCAGCACACCGTAGGCCCCCAGCCGACTGTCCTTCATGATCGCCAGGGCTTGCTCGCGCGGGTGGGTCCGTCCGATCCCGTCAAAGGTGTCGGCGAGGCCGTCTTCATGGAGCCCTCCCGTCACCAGCAGGCCCGCGACGACGGCCAATAGGACGCTCGGCACACCCGGCCACACCAACGCGGCAACCCAGTACACGGCTGCCGACAGGCCGCCGATCAGGACTCCGACCAACGGGTAGTAGCGAACTGCAGCCGCTTCGCGCTGCGGCGAGTAGCTGTCGCCGACAGGTACTGGCAGTCGTGTCAGGAACTGGACGGCAAGTCCGAAGGTCGCGAGCTCAGCGCGCATGCGGGCCGCTCACGCCGGCGTCACCAAAACTGGCCATTTCCCGCATCATGGTTGCGGCTGCCCTGACTATGGGCCAGGCCAGCAGCGCACCCGTGCCCTCGCCGAGACGCATGCCCAGATCCAGCAGGGGCTCGCCGTCGAGCGCATCCAGCACAACCTGGTGGCCCCCTTCTGCTGACCGGTGAGCGTAGATGAAGGCTCCCTCGGAACCCGGTTCAAGCTCTCGAGCGCAGAGTGCCGCCACGGTTGCGATGAAGCCGTCGACAATCACCAGCTTGCCGGATCGAGCCGCGCCAAGCATCGCGCCGGTCATCATGGCAATTTCGAAGCCGCCGTACTCGGTCAGCGCGCGCTCTGCACCCAGGTGAGTCTCGGTCCGCTCCGCGGCAGTCGCCAATGCTTGCCGCTTGCGCATGACGCCAGCCTCGTCCAGTCCCGTGCCGGGGCCCACGAGATCGTCGACGGCGATTCCCAGCGTCTTGGCCGCCACCAGACTCGCGGACGAGGTATTGCCGATTCCCATCTCGCCGAAACAGGCGACCTCGTGGGTGCCTTCCGCCCCGAGAGCTCGCCCGGTCTCCAGCCCGGAGCCGAGGCTCTCGGCGGACATGGCCGCTTCCTCCAAGGCGTTCGCCGTCCCGCACCCCAGACGCCTGGAGACCAGGGCTGGATGCCTGATCGGAACCCCGGCCACGCCGGCATCGACGATCACGAGTTCAGCACCCAGCGCGGTTGCGAATGCATTGGCAGCCGCTCCGCCAGCCAGAAAATTGAGGACCATCTGGCGGGTCACGGCTTGGGGGTAGGCGGAGACGCCAGCCTTCGCCAGGCCGTGGTCTGCGGCAAAGAGCGTAAGCCTGCAATGCTCCGCGCGCGGTTTCAGCGAATGCTGGAATCGGGCGATTCGTTCAGCCAGCGCCTCGATCTTCCCAAGGGCGCCCAAGGGCTTCGTCTTGGCATCGATCGCGGCTTGAACGGCTTCCCTGAAGCGATCTTGCTCGCTGTTCGGCCGGTCATCGCTTAGCTCTGCACGATTGCCGGGCTCGTATCCCGGCACGTCATGCGCCATGTCAGCCCGCTCTGTCGCTTCCTCCGGAAACCGGAGCATAGCTTCATGCCGCGCCGTTCAGGTTGCGCCGCCGGGTCATCCGCCTCTACGACACCAGTTGGCATCCGATCCGCCGGGCGCGGTCCTGCGCGGCGAATCGCCGGTCGAGGAAGGTGGCGCCTGCACGCGGCACGGAAGCACCCCCGGCAGCCCGGCGGGTGAGAAAGCGACCACAGTCACCGGACCTTGGCGAGGAGGCCCGCTCTGGGCGCTCCGAGAACCTGCTGTAGCCGGTTTCGGCACTCGATCGGAGGCCCGTGGGGATCAGAGCCCAGACCCCGTCGATGGCATTCAGCTCGCCTGATACCGCGCCCGCATGGCCGGACGATCCCGGCGCATCGCGGTCGGATCAGTTGGGCTCGTCGATCGAGGCGGCGTCGCCCGCCACGGTACTCCTGTGCATGACCCGGATGTACTCGCCTTCCGGCCATTCCTTGCCGCGGTGCATGACCCGGCGGTTGTCCCAGAGGACCACGTCGCCCTCGGTCCAGGTGTGCGAGTAGACCCGCTCGGGCAGGACGCACCAGTCGATCAGCTCGTCGAGCAACTCCCGACTGCGCTCCTCTTCCCAGCCTTCGATGTACGCCGCATGCGACCCCACGTAGAAATTGCGGCGCCCCGTCGCCGGATGGCGGCGAATGAGGCGCTGCCGCGACCCCGGCAGCGTCGACTTCTCGGACTCGTTGAAGATGTCGCCGGTGTTCCGCATGCGCGAGTAGATGATGCTGTGCGCGCAGATCTCGTCCACGAGATCTTCCTTGTCGATGCCGTGTTTGCCGCCCGTCCAGGTGTCATACCCGGCCCGGGAGTCCGCAAACTCCGTACCGCCGCCTTCTCCAGGAAGAATGCGCGCGGACAGGATGGAAAACTTGGCCGGCACGGTCTTGAAGGAACTGTCGGAATGCCATGACCGGTTGCCGCGGTCGTAGACGACTTTCCTGCTGTCGGCCGCGTGGCACTGCCCGCTGGCGTCCATGTTCCCGAGATGGGCAATCTCGGGCGAGAAACCGTGCGCAACACTGTCTTCCAGAATCGTGGTCTCGAGCGGGCCGAGGCGACGGCTGAACGCCAGCTGCGTGGAATCGTCCATGATCTGGTCGGGAACCACCAGCACCGCATACCGGTTCGCGGCAGCCTCGAACTCCGCAAAGGTGTCGTCATCCATGGAGCCGAGATCGACGCCGGTAACCCGCGCGCCAAACTCGATCGAAGAAAGAAGGGGCTGAACCTGCATGGCGCGGAGCATCGTCCAACGCCGTGAGCGGGTCAACTGACGCCTGCCGGTGACATTTCCGCCAATCTGGCGCGGCAACGCTGACCCGCCATATGGTCAAAATACGGCCCAGGACCACAAGATGATGTGTTGATGCGGCCGCAGTGGTATATTTGCGGCAGTCTCCACGGAGTGCCTCCGGTGCGATTGACGCGCGTCGCCCTGACCGGGTTCAAGTCCTTCGTCGAAGAGACGACGTTCGAAATCGGCCCCGGCATGACCGGTGTCGTGGGCCCGAACGGCTGCGGCAAGTCCAACCTGGTCGAGGCCCTTCGCTGGGCGATGGGGGAACATGCCCCCCGCAGCGTGCGCGCGGCCGAAATGGACGACGTCATCTTCGACGGCACCGCGGCCCGTCCCGCCCGGAACCTCGCCGAAATCCGGATCGTCATTGACAACGAGGACCGGAGCGCCCCACCCGCCTTCAACGACTCGGACACGATCGAGATCTGCCGCCGCATTCGGCGGGGCCAGGGCTCCTCCTTTTTCGTCAACCAGCGCGAAGTACGCGCCCGGGACGTTCAACTGCTGTTTGCCGACAGCGCGCTCGGCGCCCGCTCGCATGCAATCGTGGCGCAGGGGCATGTCGACGCGATCATTCACGCCAAGCCGGCGGAGCGCCGGCGGCTGCTGGAAGAGGCCGCGGGAATCGTGGGCGTGCATTCCCGGCGGCATGAGGCCGAACTGCGACTCCGCTCCACCGAGGAAAACCTCACCCGTGTGGACGACCTGCTGGGCGCCCAGCAGGGGCGGCTCGCCGTGCTTCGGCGACAGGCCCGCCAGGCCGCGCGGTACCGCTCGGTTTCCGATCGGTTGCGAACCGCTGACGCCAGACTCTCCCTCCATCGCTGGCGGGCAGCGCAGGAAGAGGGCGAGGCGGCGCGTTCGGAGCTCGATGGCGCCAGACGGGACGTCACGGCGGCCGCAGCCGCGGCCGCCGAGGAGAGTTCGCGGCAAGCTTCCCTGCAGGACGAATTGCCGCAGCTGCGGGAGGCGGAATCGAAGGCAGGCGCCGCTGTCCAGCGAATTGCGCACGAGCGGGCTCTCCTCAACCGCGAACTCGACGACGTTGCCGGTCGTCGCCGGCAACTCGAGACGGAGCGCGGCCAAACGCGAAACGACCTGACACGCGAACAGGAGAACCTGAACGACATTGCCCGCGAACAGGCGACGCTTAGGGATGAGCAGGAAACGATCGAGGCCGAGCACCGGGGCCAGGCCGAGACCCGCGCGGATCTTGAAGCGAGCCTGGCCGCGGCCAGGACGGTCCTGGAGACCGCGCAAGCGGCGCAGGCCGAGGCGGACCGGGCCCTAACGCGGGCCGAAGCGCAGGCGGCAGCCTTGGCCCAGGACGTCGACGAAAAGGCTGGCGCACTCGACCGGTTGGACAGCCGAATCGCTGCGACCGACGCGGCGCTCCAGGATCTGGCGGCAAGGGACCAGACGCCACTTGGCGACCCGGATGCGCTCGAGGCCGATGTTCGTGCCGTCGACGCGCGGGCAGACGCCGCGGAGGCCGCGGAAGCCACGGCGCGAAGCCGTCTTGCCGAAACCGAGAAGGCGGGCGAGACCGCTGCCGAATCCCTGGCGGCGGCAAGGGCCGAGCTGGTCGCAGCCGATCGCCGCCTCGATCCGCTCCGTGCCGAACGTGACACCCTCGCCATCCAGCTCGAAGCGAGCGGCAAGCGCACGCTGGCCCGGTTGGTGAAGATTCAGCCCGGTTTCGAACGTGCCGCCGCCGCCGCACTCGGTGATGACCTGGAGGCCGACCCCGCTGGGGGCCCGGTGACCTGGCATGATCTGGGGGAACTCGCCGCCAGCGCCCTGCCGGCCGGAAGCGTGCCGCTATCCGAATACGTCAGCGGCCCGGCGGCGCTGCAGCGACGGCTCGCCTTCACCGGTGTCGTGGACGACGACGCGGGCAATGCCCTTCAAGGGGAACTCGTTCCCGGTCAGCGGCTGGTTGACCGCACCGGCGCCCTCTGGCGGTGGGACGGGTACACGCACTCCTCCGGCGAGACGACTCCGGTGTCCCGCCGGTTCCAGCAGAAGAACCGGTTCGACCAGCTGGCCCGCGCCATCGACGCCGCCGAGCAGCAACGCGCGGAGGCGCAGGCCCGCGCGAGCGCCGCCGAAGAGCATGCCCGGGTCGCCGATGCCGGGACGGCCGAGGCCCGGGCGGCCCTGAACCACGCCGTCGAGACCCGGCAGGCGGCGGAACTGGAACGCAAGGCCGCGCGCGACCGCCATGCCGCCGCACTCGCCGCCAGCGTCGAGGTCCGAGCCAAGCATGCGTCGCTCGGCGAAGCGCGCGATCGCCTGACCGAAGAACGCGCCCTGCACCAGCAATCGCTCGACGACGCCCGCGCGGCAGCCGGCGGCTACTCCGAGGCAGCGCCTCTGGCTCGGGCCGCGGCAGAACGACAACAGGAAACTGAGACCGCACTCACGGATTTCAATCGGGCCCTGGAGTCGCACACACGCATGCAGGAGGCGGAAACCCATCGGCACCAGCGCCTCGAGACCGTGCGCCAGCAGTGGCAGAACTGGGAGCGCAGGAGGACGGCGACCGAGCAGCACTTGGTGGAGCTTCGTCGACGTCTCGACGAACTTGATGGACAGCTCGCAGCGCTGGAGCGGAAACCGCAGGAACTCGAGCAGCAGCTGGAAGGGCTTGTCGATCACCTCGCGGAGGCAGAGAGCCGGCAACAGGCCGCGGCGGATGCGCGCGTCTCACGCGAATCGGCTCTCCGAGAGGCCAACCAGGCCGTTGCGGACGCCAACGACCGACAGGCCGAGGCCCGGGAGACGATGGCCCGGGCGGAGGGCGCCTGCAAGCAGGTAGAGGAACGCCTGACCGGCGAACGCGAACGGATCCGAGAGCGCCTGGGCGCCTCGCCCGATCAGCTTTCCGAACTCGCCGGTCTAAAGGAAGGTGAAACGCTTGCGCCCCGCGATCAGCTCGAACGCACGCTGGAGCGGCTCCACCGCGAGCGCGACAACGTGGGTTCGGTCAATCTGCGCGCCGAGGCGGAGGCCGACGAGGCTGCGGCAGAAATCGACAAGCTTTCCGAGAGCCGCTCAGAGCTGGTCCAGGCCGTGGAGAAGCTGCGAAGCGCGATCAACCGCCTGAACCGCGAAGCCAGGCAGCGTTTGCGAAACACGTTCGGCACGGTTGACCAGCACTTTCAATCCGTGTTCAAGACCCTGTTCCAGGGCGGCGAGGCGCGTCTCGAACTCGTCGATTCGGAAGATCCGCTGGAGGCGGGGCTGGAGATCGTGGCCAGCCCGCCCGGCAAGCAGCTCCAGAAGATCTCCCTGCTGTCGGGCGGGGAGAAGGCGTTGGCTGCCCTTTCCCTGATCTTCGCCATGTTCCTGACACGGCCCGCTCCTCTCTGCGTCCTGGACGAAGTCGACGCCGCGCTGGACGACAGCAACGTCGAGCGATTCTGCGCGTTGCTCACCGAGATCGCGAAGGCTTCGAACACCCGGCTGCTGGTGGTCACGCACCACCCGTTCACCATGACCCAGATGGATCGCCTGTACGGGGTGACCATGCAGGAGCCCGGCGTCTCGACGATGGTGTCAGTGGATCTCGCGCATGCGGAAGGACTGCGCGAGGCCAGCTGAGTTCGACGACCCCACCGGCGTCGGCCGGCCACACGTCGCATCGGATCTGCTTGCAGGACAAGGGCGCTGCGCCCTTGCGCCCGGCCCCAGGTGGAATTTCCGGGGACGATTCCCGGCGGCAGCGCCGCCCGCGGGCTGCCTGGTCGTCCTGGCAGCTCAGTCGCCGGACGGGAGCAGGACCTTGGCAATGGCCGCCCACTCTTCGTCCAGCGGCGCCGAGCAGACGGGCTTGTCGGCGCGGCGGTACCAGTAAGCCGCATTGGAAAGATCGCCCTCGATCCGATGCAGATGGGCGTGAATCCACGCCCCGTCGCCGCCCAGCCCCGACTGCACCAATCGGTGCGCTGCGTCCCATTCGTCGTTGGCAATCCACCACAGTGCCTCGAGAGATCGTGACAGACTGGCGGGAGGCGCCGCCTCGCGGAGCGTTTCGCGGAATTCGTCCAAGGTCATCTGCCATCTCCCCATGGGGCCAGCATAGGTTTGCGAGCAGCGCGCCACCGCTAGGGCGAACGCTTGTGCCGACAACCGGGGAACTCCGGCGACGGGCGGTCTCGAACGAATGGCCCACCGCCCTTGTCGCACCTCCGACCGGAACCGGGCGCCGGCATCCGGGGCAGCCGGTGACTGCAGCGGCAACCGACCACCGCCCGTGCACGGGTGTACACCCGACAACCGGTTCCGACGCTCTGCCCTTGCCGGCGACGGGCAGAGCGCGCGGTCAGGTGCCGACCGCCTCCCCCCGACTGCCGGAAGAAAAATGCTCGATGGAATTGGCGTAGAAGGCAAGCACATCCAGGGCGTCGTCGCTCGCCCGGTAGAGCCCGTCCGACGTCGTCACCAGATGCCGGAGCGTGAGCATGCGCAGGCCGACCGTGACCGCATAGTCGCGGTCGGCGCGCGGGATGTGAACGTACGCCTCACGATGCTCCAGATCCTCGATCAGGCGATGCGCATGCGCCTTGATTTCCAGTTCGCTCATCGCCTTGGCCGGATTCCGCACAAACACCGTCGCCACGGCGGCAACCGGTGTCACGGGAATGCAACGAGCGACAGCTTCCAGCAATCGCGCTCCCAGCACCTGGAGCGCCGCCTCCCTGGCGTCCGCATCGCCGGATCGAAAGTCGACTCCGTGATCGCGGACATAGGAACGCATGGACAGCGGCTGCCCGAAGCTCAGGCACGCGTAGCCAAATCGATACCAACGCCCGCTCAGCATGAGCCAGACATTGTGCGCGATCCACGTCACGACCGTGCTGAAGATGAATCCCCGGCTCCGTCGGACAGCGTTGGGATCAAGCGTGCGGACCAACGAACGATCCTCGAGGACGCGGTCGTAGTTGATACCGACAGGCACGAAGACCAGGTCGCGGTCGCCATCCGGGTCGAACTCCGACACCATGTATTTGATCAGCCCGAGCTTCGGCGTACGGAGGCGCCCGTCGCGGGTCAGTCCTCCTTCCGGAAATACCGCCTGCGCCATCCCGCCGGCGGTTGCGAACTGAACGTACCGGGCGAGAACCTTCCGGTAGAGACTGTTCCCCGAGCCCCGCCGGACGAAGTACGCCCCCAGCGTCCGAATCAGCGTCTGTAGCGGCCAGATCCGCGCCCATTCGCCAACGGCGTAGCTCAGCGCCGACCGGTTGACCACCATGTAGGCGAGGATCAGGTAATCCATGTTGCTGCGGTGGTTGATGACGAACACGATGCTGGAATTGTGATCGATCGTGGCCAGCGCCCGTTCGTTGGTGGACCCGAGCCGCACCCGGTACAGCAGCCGAATGAGCCGCCGGGCCAGGTAGTGGCCGATGCGGAAGTACGCATAGGCATTGAACGACGGCACGATTTCCCGGGCGTACCGGGCCGCCTCTGCCATCAGCACGTCTCTCGGGGTTCCTGTGGCGGACGACTGCCGGTCGACGGCTTCCAGCACTTCGGGGTCGTAGGTCAGGCGATCGATGAGGACCTGGCGCTTGGTTCTCGCGAAGCGGGGAATCTCAAACTGCAGCCGCTCATTGAGGTCTTCGATCACGCGATTGAGGCGACGGCGTACAAACCAGCGAACGCTTGGTACCAGCATGCGGTCAATGATCGACCAGACCGCGAGTGCTGCCCCCGCGACGACCAGCCAAAGCGGGAGCGTCACGGCGTCATCGGCAATCATTCGGCGCCCGGGATCCGGCGGGCCTGTTCGAACGCATCCGGTTCTCCGGCGGGTTCCTCCGGCCAGCATGCCATAACGAATTGGCGAAGACCTGATCCTGTCCGCCCGGCCAGCCGCGCTCACACGGCGCGAGTTTCCTCACGCCTACCGCGCTCCCGTTGCACCTCCGGCTCCCCGACAAGGCCGCAGGTCGGATGTCGCGAGTGCCTGGTGTGGGTGCGGTCGGCACATGGAAACGTCCGTCCACCCCTCCGGTGTATGGCCGGGTCATGGCCGGTACAGTCGTCGGATCACGGCCGCCACGCGAGGTGCTTTCGGTGATGGAAATTCGTCGCGGCGGGCTGGAGGATCCGCTGGTACAGGACCTCCTTCGGACCCACCTTCGTCAGGCTCGCTCCGAAACCGCGCCCGGCAGCGCCCACGCGCTGGATCTTCGGGACCTGCATGCGCCGGACATCGACTTCTGGTCGGTGTGGCGTGAGGACGAGCTGCTTGCGATCGGCGCGATGAAGCGGTTGTCCGGCGACCACTTCGAGATCAAGTCGATGCACACGGCGATCGCCAGCCGGCGCACCGGCGTCGGCAGCGCCATGCTGCTGCATATCATCGAGGCCGCACGTCAACGCGGCGCGCGGCGGCTCAGCCTCGAAACCGGCTCGTGGTCATACTTTGAGCCTGCGCGCGCGCTCTACCGGAAACACGGGTTCGTCGAGTGCGAGCCCTTCGCCGCATACGTTCCCGACCGGAACAGCGTCTTCATGACTCTCGCGTTGGAATCCTGATACGGGACCTCCGCACCCCGACCGACGACGACGCCGGACGGTGCCCCCGGATCGCGATTGCACGGCTGGCCGCCGGCTTGCTGGTGGCCAACTCCTCAGACCTGGCCTGAACGCCCGCGGGGCATGCGGCGTCGCAACCGCGCAGCGCGGGCTCCCGCACTCGCTACTCCCGGCATATTGCGGGTAGTCTCTGCTCCACCGCGCTCACGTTGGAATTCCGCCCGTGACAGACCTACACCCTTGGCTCAACGCCTACCCTGATCACGTGTCCTGGGAAGCAGATTTGTCAGGACGCCCCGTCTCCGCGCTGCTCGACGATTCCGTGGCCAGATTTCCCACCCACGAATGCATGGATTTCCTGGGCAAGACCTACACGTATGCCGAACTCGGTGAACTGGTCGAACGGGCCGCCGCCGGGTTCCGGGCGCTGGGCGTGGAGAAGGGCGTGAAGGTCGGCCTGTTCCTTCCGAACTGCCCACAGTTCGTCATCGCCTATTTCGGCGTCCTACGCACGGGCGGAACCGTTGTGAACTACAGCCCCCTGTATGCCGAGGAGGACCTGGTTCGGCAGATCGAGGACTCCGGGACCACCATCATGGTGACGCTGAGCCTCAAGGCCCTGTACCCGAAGATGGCGGCGGCGATGAAGAAGAGCGGCGTCCGGAAGCTCGTCGTCGGTGACCTGCAGGATGTCCTGCCGTTCCCGAAGAATCTCCTGTTCCCCCTGTTCAAACGCTCCGAGATCGCCGACGTCGCCGATGACGACACGCATGTCACCTTCCGCGAGCTGGTTGCGCCGCGGGCTCCGTGCCCACCCGTCGACATTCAGCCCGATCAGGACATCGCCGTCCTCCAGTACACCGGCGGCACCACCGGCGTCTCGAAAGGCGCCATGCTGACGCACGCAAACATCTACACCAACATCCAGCAGGCCCTGCTCTGGAACCAGGAGGTCCAGCCCGGCCAGGAGCGTATGATGGGCGTGCTCCCCTTCTTCCATGTGTTCGCCATGACGGTCGTCATGGGGCTGACACTGGCCGTGGGCGGCTCGATCGTCATGCACCCACGGTTCGAACTCGAGGCCGTCCTCAAGGACATCGTGAAGAAGAAGCCGACCCTGTTCCCCGGCGTGCCGACGATGTACATGGCCATCATCAACCATCCGAAAATCGGGCGCTTCGATCTCACCTCCATCAAGACCTGCATGGCAGGCGGCGCGCCGTTGCCGATGGAAGTCAAGCAGCGCTTCGAGAAACTCTCCGGCTGCTCGCTGGTCGAGGGCTACGGCCTCACGGAATGCTCGCCGATGGCCACCGCGAATCCGATCGGCGCGCCGGGCAAGGAAGGGTCGGTCGGGATGCCGCTGCCGGCCACCACCATCACGATCGTCGACAAGGAGGATCCGCAGACGCTGCTGCCGCTGGGCGAACCCGGGGAGATCTGCATTTCCGGCCCGCAGGTCATGATGGGCTACTGGGGGCGCGAAGAGGCCACCGCCGAGACCATCGTCGAGGGCCGGCTCCGCACCGGAGACGTCGGCTATCTCGATGAAGAAGGCTATCTGTTCATCATCGACCGGATGAAGGACCTGGTCCTGGTGAGCGGGTTCAACGTGTTCCCGCGCAACGTGGAGGAAGGGATCTACCGCCACCCGGCGGTGGACGAGGTCACAGTGATCGGCGTGCCCGACGACTACACCGGCGAAGCCGTCAAGGCATTCATCAAGCTCAAGGACGGAAGCAGCCTCGACGCCGACGAACTCCGGGCGTTCCTCAAGGACAAGGTCGGCCGGCACGAGATGCCGAAACACATCGAGTTCCGTGACGAGCTGCCGAAGACCATGATCGGGAAGCTCTCCAAGAAGGAACTGGTCGCCGAGGAGGCGGCCCGGCGCGCATGACCGTCGACGGGGAGCTGACCGCCACGTGACCACGCCTGCCGAGTGCTGGTTTCCGCCGGGGCAGACTCGCGCCTGACGTCGATCAGCTCTCCACCGACTCCGGGTCCGGCGGGCGCGACACCAGCACGCCGTCGTCGGCCAACTTCCGCACCTCGTCCGTTCCGTAACCCAACTCGGCGAGAATGTCGGCGTTGTCGGCACCGAGAAACGGGGCCATGCGACGGATGGTTGCGGGAGTCTCCTCGAAGCGGGCGGCCGGTCTCGGCTGACGCACGGGGCCCAGGACCGGGTCCTCGTGCACTTCGATGATCCGGTTCTGCTCGACCTGATCGTTCTCGAGCACGTCCATCCGACTCAAGATCGGCGCGCACGGGACCTGGCGCGCCTGCAGCCGCTCGATCAGCTCACCCGAGGCATGCTTGGCGATCTCCTCGGCCGTGATTTCGCGGCGTTCCGCCGCATTCCGGAAACGGGCGCCCGGCGTGCGGAAGCGTTCATCCCCGACCAGATCGGGACGCCCAAGCGCGTCGCACATGCCGATCCATTCGGCGTCGGTCACGGCCCCGGCCGTGATGTACCCGTCCTGCGTCCGATAGATCAGGTCGAGCCCCATCTGCCCGCGGGCCGGGTCACCCTCCCGTCCCACGTAGTTGAGCGCGGACATGCTCTCGGGCCAGAGATACGCCACCATGGTGTCGAGCATCGAGAGCCGCACATGCTGCGCGCGACCGGTGCGTTCGCGCGCAAGCAGGGCGGCGGTAATCGCCTGCGCCGCGGTGACGGCCGTGGTCTTGTCCGGCACGATCGTGCGCACCATCCGGGGCGTCCCGGTCTTGCGATCGGATTGAATCTCGGCAAGACCGCACAACGCCTGAATCACCGGGTCGTACACCCGCTGTTTCGAATAGGGCCCGCTTTCACCGAAGCCGCTGATCGAAACGTAGACGATGTCCGGCTGGATCGCCCGCACCGTTTCCTCGCCCAGTCCCATCCGCTCGATGGCGCCGGGACGGAAGTTCTGGACGAGGACGTCGGCCGTGCCCACCAGTTTTCGGACCACGGCGAGACCTTCCGGCGCCTTGAGGTCGACAGCGAGCGATCGCTTGCTCCTGTTGCAGGACAGGAACGACGACGCCATGCCCCGGTTGTCGATGCCGACACGGCGCATCAGTTCGCCGCCTGGCGGCTCGATCTTGATGACGTCGGCGCCCTGATCCGCGAGCATCATCGTGGCCACCGGGCCCGAGACCATGGCCGTCAGGTCAAGAACGCGAAATCCGTCGAGGGGTCCCGTCATGCTGTCTTCCCGTTGTCAAACCGTTCTGGAAAATTGAGTCGAAGCGCCGTCCGGTAGGCCGGCCGGCGGGCCGTGAAGTCCCGATAGGCAACCAGCCGACCAGGCAGGTCGATGTCGTAGGCGATCGCCCAGTCGACGATAGTGGTCATCAGGACGTCGGCGATACTGAAGTCCTCCAGCAGGTAGCCGCCTCCGGCAGGAACCCGCTCGGCAACCGCGCCGACCTGCGTCGAGAAGTACTCGACTGCCGATTCGCACGCCTCGGGCGCTTCTCCGTAGATCTCGGGCAGATAACGGTGCCGGCGCAAGAGGTAGAGGGAGTGCGCATCGAGCTCCATGCTGGCGAACGACACCCATTCGTCGAGGCGGGCCTGGGCGCGCGGTTCCCCAGGAACGAAGAACCCGGCCGGCACCGGAAACGCCCGGGTGAGGTAGGCCACGATGGCACCGCTTTCCGACAGCACGAAGTCATCGTGCTGCAGGGTCGGGATCTTCCGCTTGGGGTTGACGTGACCGTACTCCTCGGTCCGAGTCTCGCCGGTCCGGGAGCGAATCGGCCGAACGGTGCACGGGATGCCCAGTTCAGCAATCGTCCAGTGGACCCGGAATGTCCGCGTGGACCCAATCCCCCAAACGGTAACTGCGTGATCGGTCACGCGTCGTCCGCATCCTCGAAACTGGCTTCCCACGCCTCATAGTCGAGATCGGGCTCGTGCACGGCCCGCATTTGCGCGAGCTCACGGCCCCGCAGCAGCGCTACCAGTGATTCGTTGTACGGCACCGAAATCCCCAGCGCCTTGGCTTCCCGCACCAACGCGCCATTCAGCGTGTCGATCTCCGTCTGACGCCCCATTCGAACATGCTGCAGCATCGACGGACGGTTCATCCGACGACCGCCTGCGCAGACTCGCTTGATCAGTTCCGGGTCCGGAAGCGTGATGCCCTTCGCGTCCAGAACGGCCATGACTTCCTCGACGACGCGAACGCGATACTCCATGACGTCCGGGATGTCGACAAACTCGCCCGACCGAAGGCCGGTGACGGCGGCCACCGCATTCGACGAGCAATTCACGACGAACTTCTGCCAGATCTCGGCCATGATGTCGGGTGCCGGTTTCGAGGGGAAACCCGCGGCATCCAGGGTCGCCAGGAACGCATCCACACGCTGACTCGAACCGCCCTTGACCTCGCCGACCGAAGTTGGCCCGAGATGGGTTAGCGACACGTGTCCGGGGCCGATCGTTGCCGCGCTGCACATGCTCGAGCCGCCAACCACACGCTCCTCGCCGACGACCTCCTGGAGGATCTCGACGTTGCCGATCCCGTTCTGGGAGGTGACGACAAAACCGCCCGGCGACAGGATGTCGGCAATGGTGCGGGCCGCATCGCCGGTACCGTTCGTGTCCGTAAACATCAGTACGACATCGGCCGAGTGCCCTGCGCTCGGCTCGGTGGCGGCCTCTAGGCGCAAGCGATGCACACCGTGCGCACCGTCGACCTGCAGGCCATCGCGATTGATGGCGTCGACGTGATCCTGCCACGTGTCGATCAGCCTCACCCGGTTCCCGGCGGCCGCGAGCAGTCCACCGTAGGAGCCGCCCATGGCGCCCGCCCCCACTACTGTGATGTCCATGTTTCCCTCCCTGCGAGATTTCCGGGGCCGATCTTAGTCGGGTGGCCGCCGCTGCGTTTTGGATCGGCGGGAGCCGTCCGCGGCGGGCGTGTATGGTGTGCCGTTCTGCCTGACGGAAGCCCGCTCCGAACGGGCCGCGAATCCTGTGCCCAAGTTCCGCATCTTCTCCTATCTGCCCAACCCCAGGGTCTGGAAAGCCACGATTGCCGGGCGCATCGGTGGCGTGGACATTGAAGTGGTCGGCGACCGGCCCAAGGCGCTGGCCGATTGGCTCTGGGACTTCGACGCCAGGCCGCTGGCCGAAGCGGAGCGCGACCCTGACAGTCCGCACGCACGCACAGCTCGGCGCGGCTTCGGCGCCACGCTCTACAAGACCGATGCGTTCCTCGACGCGCATCCTTTCGGCACCGTGCCGGCGGCGTTCGACTCCACCGGCTCGGTTGGCATCTTCGAATCCAACAGCATCCTCCGTGCCGTGGCCCGGGCGGGCGATGCCGATCTGTACGGGGCCAACGATCTCGAGGCCTCGCGGATCGACAGCTTTCTCGACCAGAGCCTGGTGTTCGCCCGGGAAGCGCAGGTCTATCTCCTTGCCCTCCAGGCCCGTGATGTCAGCTCGGAGCTATCGGCGCGGATGCGCGATGCATACGACTTCTATCTGGCCGGCATCGACGCGGCTACGACTCAAGCCCCCGCCGGCCTGGTGGGCGGCAGACTGTCGGTTGCCGACATCGCGTTCGTCTGCGATCTCGCCCAGTTCCGGCGGGAGCGCCGCTTCCATGACTGGCTCACCGAGCAGGGTCTCCGGCCCATTGTCCAGCCGGACGCCTATCCGAACGCGCTCGCCCACTTCCGCCGCCTCCTCGCCGAGCCGGACATCGCAGCAGATCTCGCCGACTACGAAAATGGAGGTGGTTCATGACCCGTCCTGTCTGTCTTGTCACCGGTGTTGGCCCTGAACATGGCACCGGGGCGGAGATCGCCCGACGCTTCGCCGACGGCGGCTACAACGTTGCCATGCTGGCCCGCGATGCCGAGCGGCTTGCTCGCCTCGAAGGCGCCTACGAGAACGCGACAGCGTTTCCGTGCGACGTCGGCGATCTGGAGGCGCTGACCGACACGATCGGCCGGGTCCGAACCGATCTGGGTGCGCCGAGCGTCTTCGTGCACAACGCGCCCCGCGCGACCCGCGGCCCGATCCTCGAACAGAACCCGGCTGATCTCGAGGCCAACTTCCGGGTCAACACCACGGCGCTCTTTGTGCTGGCACGCGAACTGATCCCGGCCATGCTCGAAGCCGGCAACGGCGCGATCATGGTCACCGGCAATACCTCCGCCACGCGGGGCAAAGCGCACTGGGGCTTCTTCGCCTCAACCAAGGCGGCGCAGCGCATCCTGTCGGAATCCCTAGCCCGCGAGTTTGGTCCGCAGGGCATCCACGTCGCGTATTTCATCATCGACGCCATGATCGACACCCCGCGCACGCGGCCGTTGTTCGCGCCGGACAAGCCGGACGAGTTCTTCGCCAAGCCGACTGCGATTGCCGAAGAGATCTACCGGGTGGCGCACCAGGACCGCTCGGCCTGGTCATTCCAGGTGGAAATGCGCCCCTACTGCGAACAGTGGTGACCGGCTTGCCGATCGGGGTCGGATCAGCGTGACCTGAGGACCAAGCAGTGACGGCCTCACGGGCGACGCGGCCCATGCCGCTCAAGGACGTGGCCGAGGCGTTTGAACGGTTCGCCCGCGCCAATCCGTCGCCGCGCAGCGATCTCGAGTACACCAACACGTACACCCTGCTGGTGGCAGTGGTGCTCTCGGCGCAGGCGACCGACGCCGGCGTCAACCGGGCCACCGGGCCGCTCTTCCGGTCGGTCGACAATCCCGCCGCAATGGTTGCGCTTGGCGAGGAACGGCTGCGCGAGGCCATCCGGACCATCGGGCTTTACCGCAACAAGGCGAAGAACGTCATCGCGTTGTCCAGGCGCCTGATCGATGAGTTCGGCAGCGAAGTGCCGGCTGACCGCGAACAGCTCGAAAGCCTGCCTGGAGTCGGCCGCAAGACCGCGAATGTCGTCCTCAACGTGGCCTTCGGAGAGCCCACGATGGCCGTCGACACGCACATCTTCCGGGTCTCCAACCGAACGGGGCTGGCGCCCGGGCGAGATCCACTGGCGGTGGAAAAAGCACTGCTCAGGCGAATCCCGGAGGCGTACCAGCTGCACGCCCACCACTGGCTGATCCTGCATGGACGCTACACGTGCGTTGCCAGGAAGCCGAAATGCGCCCAGTGCCCGATACCGGACCTCTGCCGGTTCCCCGAGCGCACCGCCTGACGTCTCGTCTCACGGGCGGGAGGACGCGCCCGCCGTGCGCGGACTCCCGAGCTCGATGGGGACGATGGCGCGCGGCCCGCATTGGCCTTGCGGCGATCGGCGGCCAAGCCGAGCAAGGATCGCTGCCAATACCTACCCGCCGGTCCAGACGCATGGCCACCTGCCGGCGGGGGCTCGGCAAAATGGCGAGCCCCGGTATGGTAGAAACGGCCCGGACACACGCGCGACAAGCCCGATGCCTGATCTCACCCGCCGCGAAGCGAAGCTCCTGGAAGCATTCGAACAGCATGTCGAGCGGACGGGTGTCGTTCCCACGCGTACAGAACTCCGAATCGCCATGGGCTGGGAGTCCCTGGGCACGGTCCAATATTTCCTGAACCGCCTGACCAGCAAGGGAGCGATCGAGATCGTTCACGGCGAATCCCGGGGGGTTGGCCTGGCGCGTCCGGTAACCGGGACTGACGACATTCCGATTATCGGCCAGATGGTCTCCGACGCCGACCCGCTCGCCGAGGAGAACATCGAGGACACCGTCTCCGCATCGACCGCGGCCGCCCTGTTCCGAACGCGGACGGACTTCTTACTGCGGGTCCAGGACGATTCCATGGCGGGCGCAGGGATTCGTGCCGGCGACCTGGTCGCCGCCCAAAAGGCCTCGGACGCCCGGCATGGCAGCATGGTCGTGGCCTCCGTGGCCGGGAAAGCCTCCGTCCGCCGACTGCTCCGAGACAATGGGCACGCGGCACTGGTGTCCGATAACCCTGACTTTCAGCGTATTTCGTTTGGCGACGGCAAAATCGAAATCAAGGGAATCGTCGTCGGGTCCGTGCGACACCGGGCCTCGACCTGACGGCTCGGATCAGGCCGCGCTGGCGCCGGCTTGACCCGAAGTGGGACGCCCGGACCGGTGGCGGAACCCACGGCCGTCAGCAGCCGGGAAGGTGGGCACCGTGATCAGACGGCTGCGCGACCGGCCAGCGGTGCGCCGGGCGCGACAACCACCATCCGGAGCCCGACCGCATCCTGCATCCCTGAATGCGAACTCAGGCGTCGGCACCGCCTGGATGAAACTCCAGCAGGGTCAGGCGCGCCGGCGGGAAACGGTCCGCGTAGCAAGCGCCGGTATCGATCCAAGTCACCTTCCCGCGCGTCCTCGGCTGCCCGATCACGGTGTGGCCGCAATACACATGCCGGATCCGCTCGCCGACCTCCGGCACCGGCGCGTCCTCCCGGACATGGGTGCGCGACCACAGCACTTCCGCCATCGCGTCGCGATCACCCCGGTTCAGCGCATCGAGAAGGCCGTCCCAGGTGCATCCACGCGGCAGGTCAGCATGCACGATGCCGACTGGCCCACGGGCAGTCTCGACCTCCATCGCGAAAGGGAGGGCGAGGCAGGCCTCGACAAAGGCATCCCGCCGCGCGGCCGGGACGTCCACCCACCATGTCCCGCCGTTTACGGCCCAGAGCGACCAACGCGTCGGATCCTCGTGGCAGTCCAACAGCAGTTGCTCGTGGTTCCCACGGCAGGCATGAAACCAGGGGAGGTTCCACCACTCCAGCGCGTCCGCGGATGCCGGACCACGGTCCACGATGTCGCCCACCGAGAACAGCCGGTCGCTGGCGACGTCGAACTGAACGTCGCCGAGCTTTGCTTCCAGCTCCGGAAACGTCCCGTGAATGTCGCCCACGACGAAGTCGCGGCCCGCCTCGTTCCGGGCGAACTTTTGGACCGGGGTCACGATCAGGGATCCGCCCTACGCCGTTGACTGCATGAGTGTACGGTAAAGCCGATGTGCCGGCGGCGCGGCCATCGGGTGGCGCGCCGGGTGGCCGGCGCCATTCCCCAGCCGGTCCGCCTCCGGGCCGGGACACGCACCGAGGCGTCAGCGCCGACGGCACTCACGTGCCGTGCCGGGACAGGCCGCGTTCCACCACGTGTACCATCAAGGCAGTTCCGAAACTCGGCGCGAACAACGCCGAGAACGGAACCGTGAACGCACCCGCGATGAGCAATCCCGCCCCCCACATTTCCAGAAACCGGGACCGGCGAAGGGCCGCGGCCAGGTCCAGCGAACAGCGGCGCCCCGCTACCGCGTCGAAGTACTCGCGTCCCAACAGGTAACCGAGGATCACGATCCACAGCGGGAACCAGACCGGCGTCCCGGCGAACAACAACCAGAGCGGAAACACCATCACGACGGTCACCATCACCGTCACGCCGATCAGCCGCAACCCCGACCCGATGCCGGCCCACACACCCATGTCCCGCGCCACCACGTGCGGATAGTGGGCCTGCTCTACGACAGCAGCGATCCTGTCAGTGAACAAGCCGGCAAACGTCGTGACGAGAGCAGGAAAGAGGAGCGCCGTGATCAACAACGCGAGCGCGGCACCGACGCCGAAGACGAAGTAGTCGACCAGCAGGTCGTCGAGCCAGCCGATTCCTGTGGAGAACGGCAGCAGCCAGTAAGCGAGCGCCGACCAGAACGCGGCCACGGCGGCCGCGGCCACGAGCGCAGTGGCCAAGACCCAGACGAGTACTTGCCGCCGGAAGAGATCCCGGACCGCCGCGACGACTGCACCCCCGAACGTCACCCGGTCGCAGGATCCCTAGGCACGCCGTCGGCAATCCCCGCTAGCTCCTCGAATCGGTGCGCCCAGTACAGGAGCCGTCCCTCGTGGCGGGCGGGCGCGATCACCTGAAGACCCACCGGCAAGCCCGTCTCCGTGTAGCCGCAGGGCACCGACAGCGCCGGGCAGTCCGTGAGCGAAATCGTGGCCGCCGTCATCAGCCAGCCCACGTAGTTGTCGAACTCGACCCCCGCGACCGAGCGCGGCCACGGAACATCCGCCGAGAACGGCGGAACCATCGCAACCGGCGCGAGCAATAGGTCGTGATCAACGAAGAAGTCCTGTACTTCGGCCAGCATCCGGCCGCGCGCCAGCGCCGCCCTACCCGCGTCTGCGCGATCCAGGGCAAGGCCCCGCTCGATGTTCCAGCGCAGATCCGTCTTCAGCGAATCGCCGTGTGCTGCGTAGAGCGCGCCCTTATCGGTGGCGAGCAGATCAGCACGGAGCGTCTGGAAGATGTCCTCGGCCTGCCGAAGATCCAGCTTGGCAGGCACCACCTCCGCACCGAGTTCGGCGAACCGCCCGGCTGCGCGCTCGGTGATGGCCGCCACCTCCGGATCGCACGGCAGGTAACCGAATCCGGCGGTCCAGGCTACCCGCCGAAGCCGTGGCCGAGCCGGCCAGGCCTCCGGATCAAGGGCCGCCGTGTACGTCGCCGGTCCGCCCGCCGGATCCGGGGTACGCGGCCGCGACAGCGGGTCACGAGGATCGAACCCCGCCATCGTGTCGAGGAACAGGGCGAGGTCGGCAATGTCGCGCGCCATGGGCCCGCTGATCATCAGGGAATCCCAGGCGAGTTCGCGCGGCCCGTGCGCGACCGTCCCCGAACTGCAGCGCAGCCCGGTAACGGAGCAGAACGACGCCGGGTTCCGAAGACTGCCGCCGAGATCAGACCCGGTTGCCAGCCAGGCCGAACCCGCCGCCAACGCTGCGGCCGCACCGCCGGACGAACCGCCGACCGTCTTGGAAGGGTCCCAAGGATTGCGGGTGACGCCGAACACCGTGTTGAACGTCTGTGAGCCGGCGCCAAACTCCGGCGTGTTCGTTTTCCCCAGGATGATCCCGCCCATGCGCTCGATGCGCTCGACCACAATGTCGGAGCACTCGGGGACGTGGTCTGCATACACGGGCGACCCGTACGTGGTGCGGACGCCTTCCACGTCCGTGAGGTCCTTGATCAGGATCGGCAAACCGTGCAGATATCCCGGATCGTCCCGCCGGTCAGTCGGCAGGCAGCTGGCGCGCCGGCGCGCCCGATCCTCGCACAGCGTGGGCACCGCGTTGATCACCGGTTCGGTCTCCCGAATGCGCTCGAGCGCGGCGTCAATCGCGGCGTCCGGAGTCACTTCACCGTTCCTGAGCGCCGCGACGACCGCGCGCGCGCTCATGCGAGCGAGTTCGTGCATGGTGTGTCTGTCCTCGTCCTTCCGCCGAAGATCCATCCGCCCGGTCCGGGGCCAGGATATTTCGACGGCATGCTAGCCGGGTGCAAGTGGAAGCGTCCCCCGACCCGATCCGACTTTGCAAGCGTCCGTCGTTGTGGCAATACTCGTTACCACGCTCGGAGGGTGACATGGAATCACCGCGTCTGCAGGCATTCTTGATCTGTGACGACGCCCTCCGCGACAAGACAAGCGGTAAGATTCAGATTACCGGCGTATTCGACCACATTGCCGTCAAGGAGCTGCCCGCGGTGCACCGCCACGCCACGGTCTACGTCCGCTTGGTACTGCCGCAGCAGATGCAGGGGGTCGAGATGGGCCTTGCCATCGTGACCCCTTCCGGCAAACGCGCCACCACGGAGACGCACAGCTATAACGCCTCGCCGGGCGGGGTCGTGGAAAGCACATCCAATCTCTCCGAGATTCAGCTCCCGGAGACCGGCACCTACCGGTTCGAACTGCTAGTGAACGGCGAAACGCTGGCCGAATACGGCCTCGACGTGGTCCGGAACACTGCCATTGATGCAGTCCCGGTCGGCGCGACAATTCACTGACGACCGCTTCGGGAGCCGTCGCCCGCTCTATGGCCGCACCGGCCGCAACCCGGGATGTGGTCGCAATCGGCAACGCGATCATGGATCTGGTTGCCGACGTCGACGACGACTTCGTTGCGCAGCACGGTTTCGAACGCGGGCGCATGGTTCTCGGAAGCCAGCCGGACGCCCTGGCCGTTACCGCCAAGCTTCTGGCCGCCCGCCAGGTTGCGGGCGGCTCGGCCGCCAACACGGCGGTCGGCGTGGCGGCGCTTGGCGGCGCCGCCGCCTTCCTCGGAAGATGCGCTGACGACCCCATGGGGCGCGCGTTCCGGGACAGTCTGGAGGCAGCGGGGGTCGCGCACCCGATTGATTTTGGGCCGCCCGACCCACCAACCGGTCGATCGATCATTCTGGTGTCTCCTGACCACGAGCGCTCCATGATGACGTATCCGGGAGCGGCCGCGACCCTCGCCAGGGACCATCTGACTCCCGCGCACGTGACCGGTGGCGCCACGCTGTTCATCGAGGCTTACTTGTTCTATGCCGAGTGCACGGCGCAGGCGGCGCTGGCCGCGGCGGAATGGGGCGGCATGCACGGGAGCACGGTCGCGTTGTCGCTGTCCGACCCCAACTGCGTTGAACACAACCGGGAACAGCTGCTGAACCTGATCCGCTCCCGAGTCGACCTGCTGTTCGCCAACGAGGAAGAGGTCACGAGTCTCTATCGCATGCGCGACTTTCGTGAGGCTGCGGCCGCAGCCGCCGCGGACGTGCAGATCGCCTTCCTTACGCGCGGCGCCGCCGGCGCCATCGTCGCACACGACGGCCGCATCGATGTCGTGCCGGCTGCCGGCGTGCCCGGCGGCATCGAGGATCTCACCGGGGCCGGGGACCTGTTTGCGGCAGGAACCCTATTCGGACTTCAGCGCGGGCTGGAGCCGCCTCAGGCTGCGCGGGTCGGCGCCGTATGCGCAGCGGAAGTCATCAGCCATCACGGCGCACGTCCGGAAGCCGACCTGCAGAAATTCGTGGCTGAAGCGGGCTTGCTGTAAGCGAGACAAGGATCAGATCGCGCACTCCGGGCGCGTTCCGAGTCCCCTTACCGGCGGGTATGCGTCCCTTCCAGGCGTGCGTGTCGATGCCGGACGGTGCTCGAACTGGGGCCGCGGCGCTGGGCGACCAGGATTCCGCTATTGCGTTCCCGAATCCAGAAGGGTCGCGTCCCCGTGAAAGGCACTCACCAGTACGTTGACCTCACGGCCCTGCATCCATCATGTCTTCAAGGGCCGCATTGTCGGTCACATCCACTCCGGGCTGTACGCCCCGACCGCGAAATACCGGGATCGGCGGCGGATCGGATGGCGCGTGGGCCGGCCCGGCGAGGAATGCGCCAAGTGCCTGCTCGACGGTTGCCTTCAAGGTCGTTCGCCTAGCGGCAGCATGCGCCTTGGCTGCCCGCGAAAGTTCGTCGTTGATATCCAAAGTCATGCGCATGCGTAAATACATAGTTACCAATATGTTTCTTATGTAACCCGCCCCTTTCGGAAGCCGGTCACAACAGGTTGATCGGTAACTTCAGATAAGCGGTTCCGTTGCGCTCCGGCGGCGGCATGCGGCCGCCACGAATATTGACCTGCACGGCGGGCACCATCAGCCTCGGCACGGGAAGCCCGGCGTCCCTTTCCTGGCGAGTCGCCATAAACGTCTCGCGGCTGATCCCGTCGCGGCAATGGATATTGCTCCGACGCTGTTCCGCCACTGTGGACTCCCACGCAATCGCGCGCTGTCCCCCGGCCCCGTAGTCATGACACATGAACAACCGCGTTTCCGGCGGAAGCGCGAGTATCCGGCGCAGCGAGTCGTAGAGCTTCCTGACGGAGGCACCCGGGAAGTCGGCGCGTGCCGTGCCCGAGTCGGGCATGAACAACGTGTCGCCAACGAACGCCGCATCGCCGAAGACGTAGCAGGAACATGCTGGCGTGTGACCCGGGGTCGAGAGCACGCGCCCGGCGATGCTGCCGATCGAAATGGTCTCACCGTCAGCAAGCAAGCGGTCGAACTGCGTGCCGTCTGCGGCCACCTCGCGCTCGACGTTGAACAGCGCACCGAAGGTCCTCTGCACCTCGATCACGCCAGCGCCGATCCCGGTGCGTCCGCCGACCTTTCCCTGGAGGTAGTGCGCCGCAGAAAGATGGTCGGCATGGACATGGGTCTCGAGAATCCACTCGACGCTCAGGCCTTCGGTCTCCACAGCGGCAACCAGCTTGTCGGCTGAACCTGTCGTCGTCCGTCCCGCCTCCGGGTCGAAATCCAGAACCGAATCGACGATAGCGGCACGTTTCGTCTCCGGGTCGGAGACGACGTAGGAGATCGAATTGGTCGTGGGATCAAGAAACCCATCGACCTTAGCTCTCATCGAACCTGCCCGCTGAACGGTTTCGCCCGTCGCAAACTCTACAACAACCCCGGCACGCCTGGTCCCGGGTATTGCTGCTGCTCCGATTTGACCGCACTTCATCAACCCCCTATTCGTTCTGACCACTCACGCGCCGCGCAGACGGGAGTCCCGATTGCCAGCGAACCGCGACCGCGAGCGCGTCGACACCGCGCCGAAGATAAGCGACGAGGTCAAGGAAACCACCTGCTACATGTGCGCCTGCCGGTGCGGAGTGCGGGTGCATCTGCAGGACGGGCATATCCGCTATCTGGAGGGGAACCCGCGGCATCCGGTGAACCGCGGCGTCCTCTGCGCCAAGGGTTCGGCGGGCATCATGCAGCACAATTCGCCGGCCCGCCTGCGGAAACCGCTGCGGCGTGTCGGCCCGCGCGGCGAGGGCCGGTTCGAGGAAATCGAGTGGGAAGACGCGCTCGCGCTGGCAGTCGAATGGCTGGATACCATCCGCCGCTCCGATCCCAAGAAGCTCGCCTTCTTCACCGGACGGGATCAGAGTCAGGCGCTCACCGGCTGGTGGGCCAGCCAGTTCGGCACACCGAACCACGCCGCGCACGGGGGCTTCTGCTCGGTCAACATGGCGGCAGCCGGGATCTACACGATCGGCGGATCGTTCTGGGAGTTCGGCGAGCCCGATTGGGAACGCACTCGCCTGCTGCTCATGTTCGGGGTCGCCGAGGACCACGACTCCAATCCGATCAAGATCGGGCTCTCCAAGCTCAAGGCAAAAGGCGCGAAGTTCGTCTCCGTCAACCCGGTACGAACCGGCTACTCGGCGATCGCTGACGAATGGATCGGCATCCGCCCCGGTACCGACGGGCTGTTCGTACTCGCCCTCGTGCACGAGCTGCTGCGCGCCGGCCGCATCGATACCGAATTCCTGATCCGCTACACCAACGCGCCGTGGCTGGTGATCCGGGACGAAGGCGGTCCGGAGGACGGGCTGATCGCGCGCGACGGCGACGGCGCCCCGCTGTGCTGGGACCTGCGGGCCGAGGGGCTGTCATCGGCGCTCGCGCCCGACATCTCGCCGGCGTTGTCCGGCAGCTACCGCCTCCCCGACGGCCGCTCGGGAACGCCCGCGTTCGAACTCCTCGTGCGCCGCTACCAGCACGCCGAATTCGCGCCCGACGCCGTGGCCGACACGACCGGCGTGCCAGCCGCAACGATTCGGCGGATTGCCGCGGAGCTCACCGTCGCCGCGTTCGAGGAGACGGTGACGATCGAGCAGCCGTGGACGGACTGGGCCGGACGTCGGCACGAGCGGATGACCGGACGGCCGGTCGCCATGCATGCGATGCGCGGCATTTCCGCCCACTCCAACGGCTTCCATACCTGCCGGGCGATCCATCTCCTGCAGATGCTGCTGGGGACGGTCGATGTGCCGGGCGGCTTCCGCTACAAGCCGCCGTTTCCCAAACCCGCGCCGCCGGCGCTCAAGCCTGCGGGGAAACCCGGCGACATCGCGCCCGGTGCGCCGATGCCGGGACCGCCCCTGGGCTTCCCGTCCGGGCCCACCGACCTGCTGGTGAACGCGGACGGCAGTCCGGTCCGGATCGACAAGGCGTTCTCCTGGGAGGCGCCGCTCGCTGCCCACGGGATGCTGCACATGGTTCCCGCCAATGCCTGGAGCGGCGACCCCTATCCGATCGACACGCTGTTCATCTACATGGCGAACATGAGCTGGAACTCGGCGATGAACACCGCCGAAACCATGCACATGCTGACCGATCGGGACGAGGCCGGCCACTATCGCATTCCGCACATCATCTGCGCCGATGCCTACGCCTCCGAGATGGTGGCCTATTCCGACCTGGTGCTGCCGGACACCACCTATCTCGAGCGCTGGGACTGCATCTCGCTGCTCGACCGGCCAATCTCGAGCGCCGACGGCGCGGCTGACGCGATCCGCCACCCGGTGGTGCAGCCCGACCGGGACGTTCGACCCTTCCAGGACGTGCTGATCGACATCGGCACCCGGCTCGGCCTGCCGGGGCTGCTTCGGGACGACGGGTCGCCACGCTATCCCGGCGGCTACCCGGACTATCTGGTCAACCATCAGCGAGTGCCCGGTATCGGCAGCCTCGCCGGCTGGCGGGGCGTCGACGGCACCATGGAAGGCACCGGCGAGCCGAATCCGGAACAGCTGGAACGCTACGTGGAGGCCGGCAGCTTCTGGCAACAGCCGCTGGCGCCCGAAATGCGCTTCTTCAAACACGCCAACCGCGACTACCTGAACCACGCGGTCGCGATGGGCTGGATCGGTTCGCCGGACCAGATCCTCCTGCAGCTCTACTCGGAGCCCATGCAGCGCTTCCGCCTGGCCGCCCGGGGACACGGACAGGTTCTCCCGCCCGCCGAGCTGCGCGAGCGGATCGACCGCTATTTCGATCCGCTGCCGATCTGGTACCAGCCGTTCCACGAAGCCGCGACCGATGGCGACGCCTACCCGCTGCACGCACTGACTCAGCGACCGATGGCGATGTACCACTCCTGGGGGTCCATGAACGCCTGGCTCAGGCAAATCCATCCCTCGAACAGGCTCTACATCGGGCGGCGGCGAGCCGAATCGCTCGGGATCGAGGACGACAGCTGGGTCGATATCGTGAGCCCGCACGGGCGGGTCCGCGCGCGGGTCAAGCTGATGGAGGGAGTGAACGAGGACACGGTCTGGACCTGGAATGCGATCGGCAAGCGCGCCGGCACCTGGGCGCTTGCCGACGATGCCCCCGAAACCCGCGAGGGTTTCCTGCTCAACCACCTGATCCCCGAACGGCTGCCGCCGCTACCGAACGGCCACCGCCACGCCAATGCCGACCCGGTGACCGGGCAGGCGGCCTGGTACGACCTGCGCGTCCGGATTGAACCGGCCACGGATGGCGCGACTGCGAGCGCGCCCCGGTTCGATCCCCTGCCCCGGCCGCCGGGACTGGCGGCGCCGTCTTCCGTCCTGCGGTTCGGTGCCGGGTTTCGGCCCCGCCGCCCGGACGGTGCCGCACGATGACCTCGCTCCCCCGAGATCCGGGACCGAAGAAGCTCGGTCTGGTCATCGACCTCGATACCTGCGTCGGCTGCCATGCCTGCGCCGTCAGCTGCAAGGAGTGGAACACGGGCGGCGTCGCCGCCCCGCTCACGGACCTGGACCCCTACGGCGCCGATCCGGTCGGCGTCTGGTTCAATCGGGTCCACGCCTACGAGGCTGGCGATGGCATGGGGGGGCGGACGGTGCACTTTCCCCGCTCGTGCCTGCACTGCGACGAGCCCGCCTGTGTGACCGTCTGCCCGACCGGCGCCTCCTACAAGCGGGAGGAAGACGGGATCGTCCTGGTCGACGAGGACCTCTGCATCGGCTGCAAGCTGTGCTCCTGGGCCTGTCCATACGGGGCTCGGGAGTATGACCGCGACGCGGGCGTCATGAAGAAGTGCACGCTTTGCATCGATCGCATCTACAACGACAACCTGCCTGAGCCCGAGCGGGTGCCGGCGTGCGTGGCGGCATGCCCCACGTCGGCGCGCCATTTCGGCGACCTCGGCGATCCCGACTCTCCCATCTCGCGCCTGGTGGCCGAGCGCGGCGGCCGCGACCTGATGCCGGAACTGGGGTATCGGCCGGTCAACAAGTACCTGCCGCCGCGGCCGACGCACGGCGACACGGATGCCACCGAAGGCGGCGCGGGCCCGTTGCCGCCCGAGCCGGAATCCGACGATGGCGGCCGTTTCCTCCGCTGGCTCGACGCGACGCTGTCCCGCTAGGACGAAGCCCGTGCAACCCGCCTATTCGGTCATCTTCTTCACGTCGGCATCGGGGATGGGCTACGGCCTCCTGATCCTGCTGGGCGTCCTGACTCCGGCAGAGATGAGTCCGACCGACCGCGCATTTGGCCTGGTCTCCCTGGGCATTGCCCTCGGCGCCGTCACCTTCGGGCTCGTCTCGTCGATGTGGCACCTTGGCCACCCGGAGCGCGTGCTCCTCGCCTACACGCAATGGCGGTCGAGCTGGCTCTCCCGCGAGGGCGCGCTGGCGACCATGACCTACGTGCCGGCCGGGTTGTTCGCGATCGGTTGGGTAGGCTTCGGCGAGGTTGCCGGCTTCTGGGGTGTCTGCGGGCTCATGGCCGCCGCCCTGGCCGGCCTCACGGTCTATTCCACGGGCATGATCTACGCGTCGCTGCGGCCGATTGCTGCCTGGTGCAACCGGTGGGTCGTTCCGGTCTACCTCTCGCTCGCCCTCTTCACCGGCGCGCTTTGGCTCAATGCAACCCGCCTGCTCTTCGGCCAACCGGGCGCCGATGCCTCTCTGGTGGTGGTGGTGACGCTGCTGCTGTCGGTCTACCTCAAGTGGGCGTACTGGCGCTTTCTGGATGGCGCACGGGCCGATTCAACGCCCGAAACCGCAACCGGGCTGGGCTCGATCGGCAAGGTGCGCCTGCTGGATCCGCCGCGGACCCAGACGACCTACGTGACTCAGGAGATGGGCTACCGGGTCGCCCGCAGGCACGCGGCGAAGCTCAGGCGCTACGCGTCCGTGCTCCTGTTCGCACTGCCGTTCATGCTCACCCTGGCGACGGCGGCGACCAGCTCCTGGGTCGCGGCAGGCGCCGCCGTCGCCGCCGCTCTCTCGGGGTCGGTGGGGGTGGTCATCGAACGCTGGCTGTTCTTCGCGGAGGCAAAGCACGTCGTGACCCTCTATCACGGAGCCGAAGCTGCGTGAGGCGGTCCTGCGCGATGGAACCCCGGTGCACGGGGCGCTGAACCAGCCGGCCCCCGGGTCAGGCAGCCGCGCCGCCGCCATCCGATGACCGACGGCGAAACACCGGTCCGCTAGCCGGCATCCCGGTGCTGGTCGGTGACGCCGTGGCCGCTGTCGTACCCGCTGGGTTGAGCCGGCCGCCAGCCCGCTAGGTGGTCGTCCTGCGGCCGGAAGATCTCTACGCCCAGCGGATGGCAGATGGCGCGGCCACTCGAATGACCAACGCCGCAATCACCGCCGGGGCAGGTGGATAGCGCGGCCAACAGGTCGATCTCCGCGAACAGCTCGATGTAGTCGCCGACCCGCGCGGGGCTTGCCTTCATGAAGTACTGCTTGGTGTCGCGCCGGAAGCCGGTACACATGAACACGTTGACCACGTCGTGCACGTGCATCTCTGCCTCGCCCAGCGAGAGGCCCCGCGCCGCGGCCAGCGCTCGAGTCAGGTTCGAATGACAGCAGTAGTGGTAGTCCGCGCGCGTCAGGAGATGGTTCGTGTAGGGATCGCAGCGCGTCCCGATGACGTCATGGACGCCTGCTCCGAACTCGTCGATCCCGTACCAGTCAAGGGTATCGCGGGTAATTGTGGCCATCGGCCGCAGCCACGGCAGGTTGCTCCACAGGCGATCGCCGGTGCTGACGTGCGTGGCGTGGAGTGCCCGCGTCTTCCCGCTGTAGAAGCGTTCCGACAGGTCATCCGCGTTCCACAGGTTCAAGTCGCCCACCTGCGGGCCGTCCACGGCGATGATGCGGAAAAGGTGGCCGGCCGGCACGCGGAACGAGCGCGCGTCTCGAGGCGGCACGGTCAGCGCGTGCACCAGGGTCATGCCGCTGCGGACCGTCTCGTAGAACGTCCGGTCGTAGGGCGGCAGGCGGTCCAGCGGGTAGACCGTCACGGGCCTTACGGCGCGCCGCGCAGCTGCATCCGCCGGCTCGGGATGTTGCGCGGGATGCATCATCGCTTGTTCCTTCCAGCGGGGCGTTCACGCGTGCAGCCCGACCCTGAGAACCACCGATTCTCGGTGTCACAGTCGGTCCGCGACCGTGCCTCCCGCCTGCATGCCTGAAGCCATCGAACGTGTGCCGGCGGCCCGGACGGTCGGCGTCGGGGTCAGAGGATGCCTTGCCGGTCTCCAGTATGTGCGATCGCGCGTTCCGGTGCCGATGCCAGACCTGCATTCCCCGTTTCAGAATTCCGACGCGGCGGCCCGGTCGTAGCCCCGAGCGGCCCGGAGCAATTGCCGCGAATACGGGTGCTGCGGCGCCGCGGTCCGGAGCGCCGCCACATCGAGCGTCTCGACGACCTCGCCGGCGCGCATCACGACCAGCGCCTCGGCCATGTGGCTCACCACTGCGAGGTCGTGGCTCACCAGCACGAAGGTCAGCGCACGCTCACGTCGAAGCCGCTGCAGCAAGTTCAGGATCTCCGCCTGCACCGAAACGTCCAGGGCAGAGGTCGGCTCGTCCAGCAACACGACGTCCGGTTCGATGATCAATGCGCGGGCGATGGCGATGCGCTGCCGCTGGCCGCCAGAGAGCTGGTGCGGGTAACGGAATCGGAACGAGCCATCGAGTCCCACCGCGGTGAGCGCCTCGCCGATCCGGCTGTTGATCGAATCCAGGCCGTGGACCCGGGCGGGCTCGCCGAGGATCCGGTCAACGGTATGGCGCGGGTGGAGCGAGCCGTACGGATCCTGGAACACCATCTGCATCCGTCGACGAAGCGCGCGCGGGCGCACGGGCCTCAGCGATTCGCCGTGCATTCGCATCCGCCCGCGGACCTGCGCAGTGGGCGGCAGCACCCCGGCCAGCGCCCGCAGGACGGTGGTCTTGCCCGAACCGGATTCACCGACCAGCCCGAAGCTGCCGCCGGCCCTAACCGAGAAACCGGCGTCCCGCACCGCGCGGAACGCCCGCCTTCCCCGGCCGAACGCAACCTGCAGACCGGTGACCTCGATCGACACCGCCGGGTTCATCGGGCCCAGGCCGGATCACGGTGCAGGGTGGGCAGCTCGGCGCCATCGCCGTCCACCCGCGGCTGACAGGCGAGGAGGCCCCGCGTGTACGGATGCCGCGCCGCATGCAGCTCGGCGGCTCCGAGGGTTTCCACGACCCGGCCCGCATACATCACAAGAACCCGGTCGCAGAACGAAGCGACCAGGTTCAGGTCGTGGCTGATGAAGATCAGCGCGGCCCCCCGGCGCGCGAGCATGTCGTCGAGGAGCGCCAGCACCTGCAGCTGGACCGTGACATCGAGGGCCGAGGTCGGCTCGTCGGCGATGATGAGGTCGGGCTCGGGCACCATCATCATCGCAATCATGACCCGCTGGCCCATGCCGCCCGAAATCTCGTGCGGCCAGGCATCGAACACGTACCGCGGCTCCCGAATCCGCACCGCCTCCAGCATCGCGAGCGCCCGGTCATGCGCTTCGCGCCGGGATACCCCGGCGTGCACGCGAAAGGCCTCGACAATCTGCTCGCCGACCGTCATGACCGGGTTCAGCGAGAACTTGGGATCCTGCAGGATCATCGAGATCCGCCTGCCACGGAGCGCGCGCCGCTCCGCTTCGCCTGCGCGCAGGAGGTCCACGCCGTCGAAGGAGAGCTGCCGGGCGGACATGCGTCCGTTACGAGCCAAGAGGCCGAGCAGGGCGCGCCCAGTTTGCGATTTTCCCGACCCGGACTCGCCGACGATTCCCAGCTTTTCCCGGCCGAGCGTGAAGTCCACGTCCCGGACCGCGGCCACGGCCCCGCGCGGCGTGTCAAACGTCACGCTCAGTCCGTCGACGATCAGCAGCGGGTCGCGGTGCTCCTCCACCGCCTAGTCCCTGCTCTTCGGGTCCAGCACGTCGCGGAGCCCATCGCCCAGCAAGTTGAATCCGAGGCTGACCACCAGGATCGCTAGGCCGGGAAACGCCGGCACCCACCACTGATCCAGCAGGTACTCGCGCCCGAGAGCAATCATTGCTCCCCACTCAGGGGTCGGCGGCTGCGCCCCGAGGCCGAGAAAGCCCAGACCGGCGGCCGTCAGGATGATCCCCGCCATATCGAGCGTCAGGCGCACGACCACCGAGGAGATGCACATCGGCGCCACGTGGCTCACGATGATCCGCAGGTGCGGGATGCCCTGCGAGCGGGCGGCGAGGATGAAGTCGCTCTGGCGAAGCGTGAGCGCCTCGGCCCGAGCGATCCGGGCGTAGGGCGACCAGCTCGTGAGCGCGATGGCCAGCACCGCGTTCTCGAGCCCGGGTCCAAGGGCGGCCACGAAGGCCAGCGCCAGGATCAGCCGCGGGAACGCGAGAAAGACATCGGTCAGTCGCATCAGGGCGCTGTCGACCCAGCCGCCGACGTAACCCGCCACGACACCGATGGCGAGCCCGACCGGCACGACGATGACCGCGACCAGTCCCACAATGTAGAGCGTGATCCGGGACCCCCACATGACCCGGTCGAAGATGTCGCGGCCGAGCTCGTCGGTGCCGAACCAGTGGGCCAACCCGGGCGCGTGGAGCCGATCGCCGAGGTCAGGCGTGACGCCGGCCGAACCCGTGATCCACGGGGCGAGCAGGGCGCCGGCAACCAGCGTCGCGACGATCGCCAGACCGGCGACGGCGCTTCCGTTCTTGCGGAACACCAGCCAGGCAAGAAAGAAGCGCTGACATTGCGCCTGCCGCCGCGATTGCGGGATGTCGGTCAGGAGCCAGGCGCGAACGGCGCTCATCGCACCCTCGGGTCCACGAGGCCGTAGAGCAGATCGGAACCCATGTTGATCGCGACGAAGCACGTCCCGACGACGATGGTGCCGCCAAGCACCGCATTCATGTCGTTGTTGAAGAGCGAACTGGTGATGTACTGCCCGATACCGGGCCAGGCGAAGACCGTCTCGGTGAGCACGGAGCCCTCGAGCAGGGAAGCGTAGGTGAGACCCACGATCGTGATCAGCTGAACCAGCACGTTCCGAAAGGCGTGGCGCCAGATCACGGCGCTCTCCGGCACTCCCTTGACCCGCGCCGTAAGGATGTACTCCTGCCCCAGTTGCTCCAGCATGAAATGGCGGGTCATGCGGGCGAGATACGCGAACGAATGGATACCGAGAATGGCCGAGGGAAGAATGAGATGCCCGATGGCGTTGCGGAAGATGTCCCATTCACGCGCGAGGGCGGAATCCACCAGGATCAGGCCCGTCACCGGTTCCACCATGCCTTCATAGAAGATGTCGATACGTCCCGGCCCGGCCACCCAGCCCAGCTTTGCGTAGAACACGAAGAGCGCCAGCATGCCCAGCCAGAACACGGGCACGGAATAGCCGAACAGCCCGACGACACGAACCAGGTGGTCGGCCCACCGGCCCTGCCGGACTGCCGCCAGCACGCCCAGCGGCACGCCCGCGAAGACGCCGAGCAGCGTCGCGACGGTGGCGAGTTCCAGCGTGGCGGGAAAGAACCGCAGCAGGTCGTCGAGCACCGGCTGCGCTGTCATGATCGACACCCCGAGGTCGCCCGCGAAGAGCTGGCCGAGGTAGCGCAGGTACTGAACCAGCAACGGCTGGTCCAGGCCGAGTTCCCGGTAGACCGCGTCGTACACGTCCTGGTGGGCGCGATCGCCGACGATTGCCAGCACCGGGTCGGCCGGCATGACCCGGGCAATCACGAACGTCACGGCGGTGAGACCGACGAATGTCAGGACAAGGGACAGCGCCGTGCCGGCGATTCGGCGCGGTACATGTCCGAGAAGTGAGCTCCGGCCCTGCTGCAGCTGGCTTCCGATCATCGCCTCACGCGGCCCTCGAGGGTCCCCGGCTACTTGGTGACGTTCCGGTAGTAGACGTGGTCGAAATTCACGCCCGACATGAAGCCCTCGACGCGCCTGCGTCGCACGACCTGCTCGCTCTGCTGAAACATGATGGCGTACGGCCCCTCGGTCTGCAGGCGCTTCTGGAGTTCCAGGTACATCGCCTCGCGCGCAGCGAGATCCTGCGTGTCGCGTGCCTCGATCGTCCGCTCGTTGATCTCCTCGGACGCCCACGCGTTTCGCCAGGCGAGCACGCCGGCAAGCATCGCTTCCGGCCGGTTGTCAGGGTTGTGCGCGAAGGCGTCCGCGTTGGAATGGGGGTCCATGTAGTCCGGTGACCAGCGCGCGACGATCAGTTCGTGTTTTCGCGCTCGGTACCGGGGCCAAAGCGTCTTGCCGTCCTGCATGACGATCCGCGCATCGATCCCGGCCTCGGCGAAGGTCGCCTGGATCGACTGCGCGATCTGCGGAAACGGCGAGCTGGTGAGCGTGTCGATCCGTACCTCGAACGGCCCGAGCTCCGCCTGGCCCAGCAGGGACCTCGCCTTCTCGATGTCGAGCTCGTACGGCGTGGCCGTGTAGCTGGCCCAGAGGCCGGCCGGCCAGAACGCCTGATGCACCGAGAACTGGCCGGCCAGGAACGAGTCCGCCATGCCCCGGTAGTCGATCGCGTGTCGTAGTGCCTGGACCACGGCCGGATTGCCGAGGACCGGATGCGATGTGTTGGCCGCCAGATAGACGATCGCGCCCTTGGGATAGCTGTCGACCGCGAGTTCAGCATGACCCGCCAGCGCCCTGATCTGGTCGGGCGTGAGGTTGCGGGCCATGTCGACGTCGCCCCGCTCCAGCAGCAGGCGCTGCGCCGACGGCTCGGGCACGTGACGCAGGAACACGCGCCGCATCGCGGGCGCCCCGTGCCGATACTCGGCATTCGCCTCGAGCGCAATAAACTCGTTGGCCTTCCAGCGCCCGAGCCAGAATGCGCCGGAACCGGCGCTGTGCGACCGCAGCCAGCCCTGGCCCAGGTCGCCGTCGGTCTCGTGCGCCAGCACGCGTTCCTTGTCGATCACCGAGGCCACGCCGGCCGAGAGCGCGTTCAGGACCAGGCCCGGTGAAAGCCGTGCGGTCACGGTGATACGCACGTGCGATCCGTCGACGATCTCGACCAAGTCCTCGACGTTCGCAGCGTTCCAGCCGAATTGGGTGAATATGAAGGCAGGAGTCTTGTTGAGCTTCACGACCCGCTCGAGCGAGAACTCGACATCCTCCGGTCGCACCGGGTTGCCCGAGTGAAAACGGAGGCCATCCCGGATCCGGAACACGATCGTCTCCCCGTCGTCTTCGATCGCATAGCTTTCGGCGACCCCGCCGGTCAGTTCTCGCGGGTCTTCGGGCTCGAACATCATCAGGCGGTCGTACACGTTGGCGACGATTTCACCCGCGGTGAACTCGAAGACCTCGGCCGGGTCGAGCGTGATCACGTCGCCGATGTCCTTGGCCATGACGAAGATGTTGGCCGGCGGATCTGCAAGCGCATGGCCAACTTCGAGCGCCAACCCGCCGCACAAGAGCAGGACCGTTCGGACGATGCGGCGCATGAGGGTGTTCTCCCGCAGGGGTCGCCGCCCGGGGCAGCCGGCGCACCATCGCGGCAGCGCAGGGCCGGGGCCGAACCGACCGCCGGCAACGGATGGCAGTCGGCCGGAGACAGTACCGCAGAACGGTCCGTTCGTCGGCAGGGCCGTCACCTCGCGTGCTTGCCCCGGCGACACCGGGGGGCTATAGACACCATCACGCGGAGCATGGGCTGAGCACAGCAGGCCCGCCCATCCTGGAGCCCTGATCCATGTCCAGACAGCGCCGTCGTCTGGTCTACGAGGGCAAGGCCAAGGCACTGTTCGAAGGCCCCGAACCCGGCACGCTCGTCCAGCATTTCAAGGACGACGCCACAGCGTTCAACAACCAGAAACGCGGCACCATCAGCGGCAAGGGCGTCATCAACAACCGCATCTCGGCCCACCTGATGATGCGGCTTGGCGAGATGGACATCCCGAACCATTTTCTCCGGCCGCTGAACATGCGCGAACAACTGGTGCGCGAAGTCGAGATCATCCCCGTCGAAGTGGTGGTACGGAACGTCGCGGCGGGCAGCTTGAGCAAGCGCCTGGACATCAAGGAAGGCACCCCCCTGCCCCGGCCGCTGATCGAGTGGTACTTCAAGAATGACGAGCTCAATGACCCGCTGGTGCTGGACGAGCACATTCTGGCCTTTGGCTGGGCTGCCGAAGACGAGCTCGACGAGATGTTCGGCTATGCACTGCGCATCAACGACTATCTCTCTGGCCTCTTCCATGCCATCAACATTCGCCTTATCGACATCAAGTTCGAGTTCGGACGCCATTTCAGCGACGAGGGCATGCGGATCCTGCTGGCCGACGAGATCAGCCCGGATACGTCCCGCCTCTGGGATCTGGAAACCGACGACAAGCTGGACAAGGACCGCTTTCGCCGCGATCTCGGGAAGATCGAGGAGGCCTACCAGGAGGTCGCACGCCGCCTAGGCGTGCTCCCCAAGTCCGACGGCAGCGCCGGCTCGTAAGGATTCCAGCATGAAGGCCATCGTCCATGTCGTCCTGAAGAAGGACGTGCTTGATCCACAGGGGAAGGCCGTCGAAGCCGCATTGCAGACACTCGGCTTCGGAGAGGTCTCGGAGGTTCGGCAGGGCAAGTTCTTTGAAATCACGCTGGATGGTCATCAAGACGACGCGCCGGCGCGCCTCGACAGAATGTGCGAAGAGCTGCTGGCCAATCCGGTGATCGAGGACTACCGCATTACCATTCCCGACGCATGAAAGCGGTGGTCGTGGTGTTCCCCGGTTCGAACTGCGACCGGGACGTCGCCGTGGCCCTCGCCCGTTGCACCGGCTGCGCCCCGACCCTCGTCTGGCACGGCGCTACCAGCCTGCCTCCGTGCGACCTGGTGGTCCTGCCGGGCGGCTTCTCCTACGGCGACTACCTGCGCGCCGGCGCCATTGCCGCACATTCACCCATCATGCGATCGGTACGGGAGGCCGCGGCACGAGGAATCGCCGTGCTCGGCATCTGCAACGGGTTCCAGATCCTCACGGAAACCAGGCTGCTGCCGGGTGCGCTGGTCCGGAATGCGGGGCTTCGGTTCGTATGCCGGTCAGTCGATCTTCGCGTGGAAGGCGACAGCCCCTTCCTGGCCGGATTCACCCCGGGTGAGTGCATCCGCTTCCCCGTGGCGCACATGGAGGGCAACTACCAGGCGGACCCGGAAACGCTGGCCGGGCTGGAATCGGAAGGCCGAATCGTCTTGCGGTATGTCGACGCGAATGGCGGCGTAACGGAGGCCGCGAACCCCAACGGCTCAGTCGCCGGTATCGCCGGCATCACGAGTGCGAGCCGACGCATTTTCGGCCTCATGCCGCACCCGGAACGCGTCATCGGCGACGAACTCGGCGGATCGGACGGACGCAGGTTCTTCGCCGCCGTCGCGGATGCCCTGGCATGAGCACCCCCACCGTGGACGACGCCGTGCGGCTCGGCCTGTCGGTGGACGAGTACCAACAGATCATCGCGCACCTCGGGCGACCGCCGAACCCTACCGAGCTGGGCGTCTTCTCCGCCATGTGGAACGAGCACTGCTCGTACAAGTCGTCGCGGCGCTGGCTCCGGACGCTGCCAATGTCGGGTGATCAGGTCATTCACGGTCCGGGCGAGAATGCCGGCGTGGTCGACGTGGGCGACGGCTGGGCGGTCGTCTTCAAGATGGAAAGCCACAACCACCCTTCGTTCATCGAACCCTACCAGGGGGCCGCCACCGGCGTCGGCGGTATTCTTCGGGACGTGTTCACGATGGGCGCTCGGCCCGTGGCGATCCTCAACAGTCTTCGATTCGGAGACCCGGACCATGCGAAGACGCGCCATCTGGTCGGCGGCGTGGTCGGCGGAATCGGCGGGTACGGGAACTGCATGGGGATCCCGACCGTCGGCGGCGAATGCGCGTTCGACCCGGGCTACAACGGCAACATCCTCGTGAACGCCATGGCCGTCGGGCTGGTCAGGCGTGAGCAGATCTTCCTCGCCAACGCCGGTCAGCCCGGCAATCCCGTGCTCTACGTGGGAGCCCGAACCGGGCGAGACGGCATTCATGGTGCCAGCATGGCCTCCGCCGGTTTCTCGGATGGCGCCGAAGCCCGTCGGCCAACGGTCCAGATCGGCGACCCGTTCATGGAAAAGCTGCTGCTCGAAGCCTGTCTCGAACTGATGGCCACGGGCGTAGTCATCGGCATCCAGGACATGGGGGCAGCTGGCCTGACGTCCTCGTCGGTGGAAATGGCGGCGCGTGCTGAGGTCGGGATCCGTCTCGATCTCGAGCGGGTGCCGGTGCGCGATGCCGGCATGACGCCGCTCGAGCTCATGCTGTCGGAGAGCCAGGAACGGATGCTGATGACCCTGCGCCCGGGTGCCGAAGCGGACGCCGCTGCCGTGTTCCAGAAGTGGGGGCTCGATGCGATGGTGATCGGCGAAGTGACGGACACCGGCCGGCTGGAACTGGCGATGCATGGCGACGCGGTTGCCGACCTGCCGATCGGACCCCTGGCCGAGGGGCTGGCCTACGAGCGTCCGGCTGCCGAACCTCCGTCTTCCGAACCGGCTCCCGTGCCGGACCGGACGGCCACCATCGATACCCTTCTCGCCCTGATCGGGTCGCCGAACCTAGCATCGCGCGAATGGATCTGGGAGCAGTATGACCACGGCGTGATGGGCGACACGATCACGCCGCCGGGTTCCGATGCTGCCGTCGTACGCATCCACGGCACCGACCGGGCGCTCGCGCTGACCGCGGACTGCACCCCTCGGTACTGCGAGGCCGATCCCCGCCTCGGGGCGATCCAGGCGATCGCCGAATCGTACCGCAATCTCTCGGCCGCCGGAGCGCGCCCTCTCGCTGTCACCGACTGCCTGAACTTCGGGAGCCCCGAGGATCCCGTCGTCATGGGCACCTTCAAGGCCGCTGTCGAAGGCCTCAGCGAGGCCTGCCGCGCGCTGAGCATGCCGGTCGTGTCGGGCAACGTTTCCTTCTACAACGAAACCGACAACCGCCCGATCCCGCCGACCCCCCAGGTGGGCACCGTCGGGTTGATCGAGCACGTGGCCCGCACGGGAACGATGGCACCGTCGCCAGGCACCTCCGTGCTCCTGGTCGGCAACGCCGAGGGCCATGTGTCGTGCTCGCTGTACGCCCGCGAGATCCACGGTCTGACCGGGGGCGCCCCACCCCCCGTCGATCTCGATGCCGAACGGCGTCATGGGGAATGGATCCGTGAGCAGGTCTCGGGCGGTCGTGCCGACGCCTGCCACGACATTTCGGACGGCGGACTGGCCGTCGCCCTCGCGGAGATGTGCATCGCGGCCGGGACCGGCGCATCCGTGCAACCGCCGGATGAGAAGCTGTCGCCCGCGTGCTTCTATTTCGGCGAGGACCAGGCCCGCTACCTGCTCGCGGCCCGATCCGGGCAGGTGGACGGTCTTCTTCGGGCGGCGGCCGAAGACGGGATTCCGGTCCGGATACTCGGCCGGTTCGGCGGGCGGGAGCTTCGGTTGGCGCCGCTGGGCAGCGTGGCGGTTGACACGCTTCGGCGTCGGCACGCAGGATGGTTTCCGTCCTATATGAATGGAAACACGAGGGAGACCGGCTGATGGCGATGGACGCGCAGGAAATCGAGTCGTTGATCCGGGCCGCGCTACCCGACGCCAAGATCACGATCGAAGATCTTCGCGGTGACGGCGATCACTACGCCGCCCACGTGATCTCCGAGGCTTTCCGGGGGAAATCCCGGGTCGAACAGCACCAGATGGTTTATGGTGCCTTGCAAGGCCGGATGGGAGGGGTGCTGCACGCGCTTGCGCTCCAGACCGCCCCGCCCGACGACGTCTAACCCAGCTGCTGGAGGAGCATCTGATGGACAGTGATATCGCCAACCCCGTGCACGGGCAGATCCAGGCCGAACTTGACGCAAACGATGTCGTTCTCTTCATGAAGGGGACGCCCGTATTCCCGCAGTGCGGCTTCTCCGCGATGGTGGTGCAGATCCTCAACCACCTCGGCATCCCGTTTAAGGGGATCGATGTGCTGGCGGACTCCGGACTCCGCGAGGGCATCAAGGAGTTCACGAACTGGCCGACCATCCCGCAGCTCTACGTCAAGGGCGAGTTCGTCGGCGGCTGTGACATCGTCCGCGAAATGTACGAACACAATGAGTTGAAGGACCACGTGACCAACAAAGGGATCGCCCTGAACGGTTAGTCGGATCCGCCGGCGCTGCCGGCGGTCGCCGGCACTGCACGAGCGGATGGCGACCGCAGACCCTCGCTGGGGGCAGGCGTCCCCGGCCGTGACATCGACTTTTCCACAAGCTGCCGGCCGGATCCCGGCGTCCTTTTTCCGTTATCAGAATTTCGCCGTCACGGAGACGGACGCAAACCCGGCCGCCGCGTCCCGGTAGCCCAGCCGCACCCCGTCGTGGACGGTGTTGTCGCTGAACCGTTCCCCGATGCGCGCGTACTCGGGGATCGGAACGTGTGACAAATGTTCGAACCCGGCACCCGCGCGAACCACGTATCCCTCTGACATCGAAACACTCAGCATCACCTCGATGCGCGTGCGCACGGCCAACCGGAGTGGATCGCCGCCCAGCTACAGGATGCTCACGTTCGAACTTCGCGCAGAAGCGCGGGCGGCGCAGCCCGGCGACATTCCGTCGATGCGGGGGCACCCGGCTGCCGCCGGGTTTGATCAGCGCGAGTAGTACTCGATGACCAGCTGCGGGTTCATGCGCACCGGGTACGGCACGTCTTCGAGCTTGGGCACGCGCGTGTACGTCCCGGACAGTGCCTTCTCGTCAAACCCGATGTAGTCCGGCAAGTCCCGTTCCTGGTCCTGGATCGCTTCCAGCATCAACGGGTGCTGGCGGGACCGTTCCCGGATGGACACGATGTCTCCTTCCCGGCACAGATAGCTCGGGATCGTCACCCGGTGGCCGTTGACCGCGATATGCCCGTGATTGATCACCTGCCGCGCGGCGAAGACGGTCGGCACAAAGTTGAGTCGGTAGACGATCGCATCCAGGCGGCTTTCCAGCAGGCCAATCAGCTGCTCGCCGGTGTCGCCACGCATCTGCGTCGCCCTCCGGTAGTAACGCCGGAACTGCCGCTCGGAAATGTTGCCGTAGTAACCCTTGAGCTGCTGCTTGGCCATCAACTGCTCGGCGAAGTTGGACGGCTTGCTCTTGCGACGCCGGCCGTGCTCTCCGGGTCCGTAGTCCCGCTTGTTTACCGGGCTCTTGGGGCGCCCCCACAAGTTGCAGCGAAGGCGACGGTCAATCTTGTGGTGCGGGTGCTTGCGCTTGCTCATGCCCCGCCGGGCTGATCTCGCCCGGCCTCCGAAAGTGCGGCGGAATAATGCGTCCCGACCCAAGTCGTACGCAGCGCGCACCATACGCCCCGGGGCGCTGCTGTCAAACCGAATCGCCCCGCGATGACCTCAATGAACTCAGGATGCCGTGCAGGGTACGCAGCTCCTGATCGCTCAGTCGGTTCCGCGTGAAAATTGCACGCACGCTCGCCGCCATGCGCGGCGCCTTCTCCGGCGGGTACAGGAACCCGGACTCTTCGAGCATCGTCAGCAGGCGGTCCAGGAAGAATTCGAGCTCATTCCTGGCGGCCGGGGGCGCCAGTGACGTGGCCGCCGGCACATTGCCCGCATCGCCGCTCCGGTGCCACTCGTACCCCATCAGCAGCACCGACATGGCGAGATTCAACGAACGGAATCCCGTGGCCGGGATCGAGACGATCGTATCCGCCACGCCAAGCTCGTCGTTGGCAAGGCCTGCGCTTTCCGGGCCGAAGACCAGGCCCGTCCGCTCGCCTCTCGTTGCGGCCTGCCGCAGGCGCGACGCGGACCCAGCCGGGTCCAGCGTCTCGCGCGCCAGCGCGCGGGGCCGTGCCGTCAGGGCGTGCACCGTCTGCAGGTCCTGGGTCGCCGCCGGCAGATCCGCGTGGACCGACACCTCGATCCTGGCCCGCTCCAGCGCCCCCGACGCCGACGCCGTGGCCGCGGGGTCGGGCCAGGGGTGTCTCGGCCCCGCCAGTCGCAGGTCGGCGAGACCGAAATTGGCCATGGCGCGAATCGCCATGCCCACGTTTTCCGGCAGCTGAGAACGCACCAGCACCACCGCGGGCGGGCGGATGTCCGTCACTTTCGTCGCCAAATCGTCCCGGCCGGCGTGTCTTCCAGGATCACACCGGCCTCCGCAAGCTGCGTCCGGATGCTGTCAGCCGCCGTGAAGTCGCGGCGCGCCCGCGCGGCGGCCCGGGCGGCGATCTGTTCGTCGATCGCCCGGTCTGACGGCCCGGTCCCGGATGCCCCCTGAAACCACTCGTCATGGGGGACTTCCAGCAATCCCAGCATGCGCAGGCCCGCGTGCAACTCCGCTCCCCCGAGCCCATGCAGGGCCGCGATCGCCCGCGGCGAGTTGAGATCGTCGTCCAGGGCCTCAAGCACGGCCGGCGGCGGCGTCCCGGCGGGCGGTTCTCCTGCCACCGTCCGGCGCCATCGGTCAAGTTGCCGCCGGGCCCGGCGGAGCCCTTCCTCCGTGAAGTCGATTGGCTGGCGGTAATGCGTCGAGAGGAGGAGCAGACGGAGTGCCTCACCCGGATGGCGGCTCAGCAGGTCGCGGACCGTGTAGAAGTTCCCGAGGGACTTCGCCATCTTCTCGCCTTCGCACAGCAGGTAACCGTTGTGCATCCAGTACCGTGCGAACTCGGTACCGGGCTCGGCCGAGCAGGACTGCGCGATCTCGTTCTCGTGGTGGGGGAAGGCGAGATCGATCCCTCCTCCGTGGATGTCGAATTCGGACCCCAGATACTCCCGGCTCATGGCCGAGCACTCGATGTGCCAGCCAGGTCGGCCGCGCCCCCACGGGCTTTCCCAACCGGGGAGGTCGGGGTCGGAGGGCTTCCAGAGGACGAAGTCGGCCGGGTCGCGTTTGTACGACTCGACCTCCACCCGCGCCCCAGCCAGCTGCTCTTCCCGATCGCGGCCCGCCAGTCGCCCGTACTGTGCCAGCGACGGGACGTGGAACAGCACGTGCCCCGAGGCGACGTAGGCGTGGCCGTGCCCGAGCAGTTCCTCGATCATCCCGATCATCTGGGAGATATGTTCGGTCGCCCGCGGCTCCACGTCGGGCGGGCGCGCGTTCAATGCCACCATATCCTCCCGGAAACGCGCCAGGGTCCGCTCAGTGAGTTCGCGGATCGTGATCTTCTCTTCCGCCGCACGGTCGTTGATCTTGTCATCCACGTCCGTGATGTTCCGGACGTAGGTCACGCGCGGGTACAGGGTCCGCAGGAACCGCACGAGAAGATCGAACACCACGACGGGCCGGGCATTCCCGATATGCGCGTCGTCGTAGACGGTGGGGCCGCAGACATAGATCCGGACATGCTCCGGATCGCGCGGAACAAAGGGTTCTCGCCGGCGCGTCAGGGTGTTGTAGACGGTCAGTGGCATGGATCGGTGCGTGGCTAGTCCGCAAACCGGTTGGTGATCGGGTAGCGCCGGTCCCGGCCGAATGCGCGCGTCGTGATCCGCACGCCGGGGGGTGCCTGGCGTCGCTTGTACTCGGCCCGGAGCAGCATGCCCCGGATGCGCTTCACCAGCGCCGGATCGTACCCGGCCGCCACTACCTCGGCGACCGACTCCTCGTCCTCGACCAGCCGTTCCAGCACCGCGTCCAGTACCTCGTAGGGCGGAAGCGAGTCCTGATCCGTCTGGTCGGGGCGGAGCTCCGCCGACGGCGCCTTGGTGATGCTGGCCTCCGGGATCGCCCGGCCGCTCGGTCCCAGAAGTTCCGGGATGCTGTTGCGGTTGCGCCACCTTGCCAGCGCGTAGGCGGTGGTCTTGTAGACATCCTTCAGCACCGAATAGCCGCCGTTCATGTCCCCGTACAGCGTGGCGTAGCCAACGGACATCTCGCTCTTGTTGCCGGTGGTGAGCAGCATGTGCCCGAACTTGTTGGAGAACGCCATCAGGATCGTGCCCCGGAGCCGCGCTTGCACGTTCTCCTCGGTCGTGTCGGGCTCGAGCCCGGCGAACTGCTCCCTGAGCAGGTCGCCGAGTGCCGTCACCGCACCCGCTATCGGCACCGTCTCGATACGCATGCCGAGCAGTTCCGCGCTTTCCGCCGCATCGTCCAGGCTGCCAGCGGACGAGAAGGTCGAGGGCATGCGGACGCCGATGACCCGTTCGGGCCCCAGGGCGTCCACCGCCACGGCCGCCGACAGCGCCGAATCGATCCCCCCCGACAGACCCAGAACGACGCCGGGGAAGCCGTTCTTGTCCACGTAGTCGCGGAGCCCCGTGACCAGGGCCTGCCAAATCGCTTCCGTCCCGTCCGGCACGGGATGGACGATTCCGTCCTCGGGCTCCCAGCGGTCATCGTCGCACCGCCATCGCGTGACCGTCAGATCCGGGCGCCACGAGGGTGCCTGGGCGACCAGCCGCGCGTCGCCCGCCAGCACGAACGATGCCCCGTCGAACGCAAGCTCGTCCTGCCCACCTACCTGGTTGACGTACGCCAGCGGCAGGCGGGTCTCCGTCACCCGGGAAACCGCGTGCGCCAGGCGCTGGTCGCCCTTGCGGGCGTCGAACGGTGACCCGTTGATCACCACCAGCAGGTCGGCCCCCGACTCTTCGTGGGTTTCCGCAATGTCGGAAAACCACATGTCCTCGCAGACCATCAGCCCGAGCCGGACCCCTCGGAAGGCGACCGGGCCCGCCGGCGGGCCCGGACGGAACACCCGGGCCTCGTCGAAGACGCCGTAGTTGGGCAGGTGGTGCTTGAGTCGTTGCGCCCGCACCTTGCCGCCGTGGAGCAGGAGCGCCGCATTGCCGGCCCCTCCGTCCTCGAGCGTGACCGGCGCGCCCAGCACCACCGCCGGACCCGCTTCGTCGATCTCGCCGGCCAACGACTGGACCGCGTCACCGGCCGCATTCACGAATGCCGGGCGCGTGATGAGATCCTCCGGCGGGTACCCCGTCAGCACCAGTTCCGGGAACACCACCAGGTCCGCGCCGGCAGCCCGTCCCGCACGCCAGGCGTCCAGAATCAGACCGGAATTGTGTGCGAAATCGCCCACGGTCGGATTGACCTGGGCCATCGCGAGCGAAAACGCGGTCACCGCTGGTCGCTTCAGGACGTCGACGCGGGCTTGCGGAGCAGGAATTCGCGTCCGACCTTGACCCGTTCGTCACTCCCGTACCGGACGATATCGGCGGTGGCGTAGGTCTCGGACCAGTCATCGGGCAGGTAGGAGCCGGTGCCGATCAGGTCGACCGGCACGGACGCGCTCGCCATCACCTTGCACTTCGTGGCGCTGAAACCCGAACTCGCCACGATCCGGACCCGGTCCCAGCCGGCGTCGTCGAGCGCCAGCCGGAAATGCCAGAGTGCAGCTGCGCTTACGCCGGTTCCCACCAGCCACCGCAGCTCCTGTTCGGTCCGGTAGGTACGGATTGCCGCGGGCGCGCAGCGATCGAGAATGTCGTACGAGCGGGCGGTGTCCAGTCCCTCGACGAAGCGCCCGCCATGCGTGTCGATCCGAAGCGAGAGCTCCCCGTTCCGCGCCTGCTCGGGAAACGCCTCGCAGACCGCTAGCGCGTCCGTGATCTCCCGTCCGAAATAGTCCACCAGGACCGTCAGCGGCTCCGCCGGATATTTCGCTGCGAACATCTGCGCCGCCCGGACGGTCGAGCCGGCATAGCCGATCAGGGCATGCGGCATGGTACCGAGCCCCCGGTCCGTCGCCAGCAGCGGCGCCGTCGCGTCATTCGCCGTACCGACGAACCCCACCGCATCGGCTTCTCGCCGCGCTCGCTCCGAGCCGACGGAAGCGCCGTAGACCATCAGTTCCTGCATTTCGGCGCCGGCACAGTGCCGCGCGTCCATCGCCAGAAACGCCACTTTAGGGAGATCGCTGCACATGCTGTACGCGTTGTAGGCAGCGACCGAAGGCGGACCCAGCTTCTGCAGGTAGATGGTCTCAAGGTCCACCAGCGCCGAGAACGGGCCTTCGAGGTAGAGGAGCGGCTCACCCGCCCCGACCCAGGCCCCTTCAGCGTGGCAGAGCTCGATGCCGAACTTGACGCCGCGCTCGACCGCAGCCATCTCCAGCCACTCCACCGCAAGGCGCGGGCAGAAGAGAACAGGTCGACGCATGAACACCGCGTACGTCACCGAGAGATCGCCGTACTGCCGGACAATCCCGCGCGTGAGTTTGAAGTAATGATCCGTGCGCCGAGCCACGTCGTGTTCAAACAGAGACATTCCTGCCCCGTGGCACATCGGTAACGGATGGAAACGTGCCACAGCGTCTGCGGACCGGCAACCGATCCCTGCCAGCCCCAACTGTTGCCGCCGCCCGGTGCCGCGCCGAGACCGCTCCGGTCGCACGGAATTCGGCGCGGTCCGAATGGATGGCGGTCCGGACGCCGACGCCGTGCGTCCCCGGACCGCGGCGGGACGGGGGCGCCGAAGCATGGGGTTGCCGACCGACCGGGCACACGTTTCAACACGTAAGGCCGATTCGCATGCTCCTTGCCGTATCCTACGCGCCCTCCCGGAGGCCCCTGCCGCGTCGCAGCGTGCCGGGCCTGCGTTATGTTGGTGGATGATCATGTGGCATCAGACAGCTGCGTCGGCACTTGGCTATGCGGCCAGCACGGCCGGGCCGGGGATGTGGTGTCATGGAGATTGAAGCGGCAGCCGTCGATTTCGAGCCGATCTTTGCGCTCGACGGGAAACTGAAGCTCCAGTCGCAGGTGGAGCTTGCTGGAACCCAGTGCGCGTACCAGACGTACGGCACGCTGAATGCCGACCGTTCCAACGCCATCATGATCTGTCACGGCCTGACCGGTGACCAGTACGTGGCCGGCACCAACCCGCTGACGGGCCGTGCGGGCTGGTGGAACCATGTCGTCGGACCCGGGTTGGTGCTCGACACCGATCGGTACTTCGTGATCTGCACCAATGTGCTGGGCGGCTGCCTGGGGACGACGGGCCCGTCGACGATCAATCCGGACACCGGACAGCCATGGAACATGGATTTCCCGGTCTTCACGGTGGCGGACATGGTCGACCTACAGGTCCACCTGATCGATGCGCTGGGCATCGATCAGCTATTTGCCGTCATCGGTGCTTCGATGGGCGGGATGATGGCGCTCGACTGGGCAGCGCGCCATTCGGAACGGGTGTTCGCGTCGATCCCCGTTGCCGCGTCGTGGCGCCACACCGCCCAGAACATCGCATTCCACGAAGTGGGCCGGCGCGCCATCACCGCCGACGCGGACTGGCACGCGGGTGCCTACCGCGGCCTTGGCGTCAAGCCGGAGAAGGGCCTCGCGGCAGCCCGCATGGTGGCCCACATCACGTACCTCTCCGAGACCGCTTTCCAGGAGAAGTTCGGACGCGAACTGCCGAGAGACAGCAAGCTCTCGTTCGTGCTCGACCCTGAGTTCGAAGTGGAGCGGTACCTGGACCACCAGGGCAAGACCTTCGTGAAGCGCTTCGACGCCGCAAGCTACATGTACCTGACGCGGGCCATGGACTACTTCGATCTCGCGGCCCGCCACGACGGCGACCTGGCCACGGTCTTCAAGGGCGTTGGCACCCGCTTTCTCCTCGTCTCGTTCACCAGCGACTGGCTGTTCCCGACCGCGGAGTCACGCACCATCGTGAAAGCGCTCAACGCCAATGCCGCGGACGTGAGTTTCATCGAGATCCCGGCCGACTACGGACACGACAGCTTCCTGATCGAAAGCGCCACGGACTTTCACGACGTGCTCGAGGGATTCCTGGACGGCTCGGCTCGGCGCCGGGGCCTGAAGCCGTGAGCCAATCGGCACCGCGCCGCGCCGACCTCCGTCTGATCGCGGAACTGGTGACCCGCGGCGGGCGGGTGCTGGATGTCGGGTGCGGGGACGGATCCCTCCTGGAGACGCTGGAAACCGAAAAGCAGGTCAAGGGGCAGGGGATCGAGATCCGGAACAACCGGGTCGAGGCCTGCATGCGCCGGGGGCTGACCGTCATCCAGGGCGACGCGGACACGGACCTTCCGGACTTCCCCGACCGCGCCTTCGACTACGTCATCCTCAGCCAGGCTCTCCAGAACATGCACCGACCGCGCGAGGTGCTCGACCAACTGCTCCGGATCGGCCAACGCGCCATCGTGTCGTTCCCCAACCTCGGCCATTGGCGCGCGCGGCTGACGCTCCTCTGGCGTGGCCGCATGCCCATCGTGGAAACCAACGGCATGCCGCGGTCCTGGTATGACACGCCGAACATCCACCTCTGCACGATCCGCGATTTCCTCCTGATGTGCGAAACGCTCGGTATCACCGTGGAAGAGGGACATGCGGTGGGCAGGGACGGCTCGCTCCGCCGGCTTGGTGCAGGTACCGCCTGGGAGACGTTGTGGACCCACCAGGCCGTGTACGTGCTGACCCGTTCCCGCCGGGCGGCTAACGGTGGATGAGGTACGGCCGAAGTTGCCGCGCCAGTCGCTCGGTCGGGATGTTTGTCGGCACGTGCAGGCGTTTCCGTCCCTCGGCCAGCACGACGCCGGGAAACAGCAGGGGTAGCCGCTCCCAGGTCGCGGCAACGCGCAGATAAAGCGCCTGCGGCAGCGGCGGCGCGTGCAGCGCGCCCCAGACCTTCCGCGGCTCGAACGCGGCGGCTGCCAATCGCTGGCGAACGCCCATGGCGGTCAACGGCCGACCCTGCCGGAAGGGACTCCTTCCAAACCAGGCCCAGGGGCCAAGACGGTTGGGTGCGATCAGCAGGATCCGCCCCTCCGGCGCCGTCATGCGCCACACGTCGCGGAGCACGGCCGCCTCATCCTCCGCGTTCTCCAGGGTGTGC